>JAFQYK010000251.1 GCA_017406485.1 Clostridia bacterium | reverse complement strand
TTTCGATGTTTTTCAGAAGTCCCGATTTTTGCTCGATTGCCTGCTGTTTTCTTGATTCGATTGTCTTGGACCGCTTCATCATTTTTGCAGACTTATGACCGACATATCCTTTATCTGCCGCACCGATTTTTGATGCCTCTACACGGTCAGACCATATCGCAGATCGTTTTGCCGCTTTCTGTAATCGGCTGATGTCCTTTTGTAAGTGCTCATTTTGTGCCAATTCAAATTCCTGCTGTCGCTCAAAGTTCTCCATCCAGGATGAAAAGTTTCCTCTTTGCACCTCAATGCTTGCTCTGTTCAGAGACAAAATATGGTCAACGCAGCTATCCAAGAAGCGTCGGTCGTGAGATACAAGAATAAAGCCCTTTTTCTTGTTCAAATAAGCAGCTACCATTTCACGGGCTTTCACATCCAGATGATTGGTAGGCTCGTCAATTAAGAGAAAGTGTCCTTCATTACAAAACAGTGCCGCCAATAGCACCTTTGTCTGTTCACCGTTTGAAAGGGTTTCAAACGGGCGATAAAGAACATCTGCTTCTACATCTAAATATGAAAGCTCACGCAACAACTCCCATTCTTCAGCTGCCGGTGCAATTTCAAGGAAAATCTCATTGGTATTCTTAGATTTATCCTTTACAGGGTATGGAAAATAATCAAATCGCACAGATGAATGAATTTTTCCGCTATATTCATACTTTCCAAGTAATATGTTTAATAGTGTTGTTTTCCCTCTGCCATTTCTACCCACAAAGCCAAGTTTCCATTCAGTATCAATCTGAATGCTCACATTTTCAAAGATGTTGTCATAGCTGGTTGGATAAGAAAAGGTAAGGTTTTCTATTTTAATCATTGACATATACTTAAACCTCTTTTGTATGTCTTGAAAATACTAAGTCGGCATTCATGTGTTATTTTACTCCGTATAGATTTACACCATATTATGCCGACACTATACGGAGAAATCATGTGTAATAACTATTTCCTCTGTTTTCATCAAAAATATATCCTAAAAAGTTTTATTACCTCGCTAAATCCCGATTTGTCGCCGTCTATTATACCGACGAAGTATGAACATTTCTACCGATAAAAACAGCCGGGACGCCCCGACTTTCACAACTTACCCCTCATATTCAAACTTACCCCTCACGCGACCTTGCAACTGTATGAATAATTAAATTGTATCAATCTCGGTGTTTTAATATCAAAAAATTTCAGCGCGGCGAGCTTGTTTTGAAAAGCGTCTAATTTTTTGTTTCGGGTTTTGATAACTGAAACGGCTTTGATTTCCTCAAATTCCGCCCTTAACTCGTCCAAGAACAGCGGATTTATAACCTTGTGGATATTCTCTATTGATGTGTAGTGCATACCGCCCGACCGCCTTGTTTCGGGGTTTAAGGTGCTTTCAAACACCGCGCCGAAAATAGTCGGGCTTATCTCGCTCCAATCAAAACCGATACTCGCTTCATTCAAAAGCAAGTCCATAATTTCGTCATTAAAATTCGGTATTTCTATATCTTCGTCGGCAAACAATCCGCCGTTCACATACGGAAAAGCGGCTAAATCTTCATCAAGATACGGATCGCGCTCGTCTGTCTTTTGGTCGAGAACCTTAAATAACTCTATCAGCCGATTGCGTATGTCCTTTGGTCTGTACTGCGCTAAATAATCGTGAAACATTAAATGCTTGCCGAAAATGCCCGCGTCCTCCGCGTACAGGCAGAATACAAGGCGGACGCAAAGCATATTAAGGCTTTTTAAGGTATGCTCGTCAGACGGATTTTTATATTGCTTTAATATCGCGTCGTAGAGTTTGCCTACAATTTCGCCCGCCTTAATGGATATTTCCATTTCCTTTTGTATATGTTCACTGCCGCTATCGACAAGGAATGCAAGGCGGTAAACCTCATTCGGCAGGTTTTCAAGCAATATTTCCTCCGGCTCGCCGGACGGATTTTCCATATCATAAACTAAAAATGATTGGAAATTGCTTGTAACAATCCAACGGGGACGCCGGGAGTACGGCAACTCGGACGAATACCGCTTAGCCTGCTGAAACGGTGTAAGCATTGTGCCGTCCGATTGCTTTATCGGCTTTCGCAAATCCTTATTTATACTTTTCTGCTCAATCATTACCTTTGTTGCGTCTATATATCCGTCTATAAAAGCGGTGTTGTCAAGCTGTACCTGCTGTTCAAAGGTTATGTATTCCGTTGGCTTTTCAACGCCGTACACGTCCTGCAACAACGAAATCCAAAAGGATTGACTTTCGCCCTTTTCGTAACCCCTGCCTTTCCATTGCCCCGCAAATTCCTTTGCCGCCGCTTTCTGTTGTGCGTCTGTCATTGGTATTCGTTCCTTTCGATAAATAGATACATATAGTATATCATAATTCTCTTATATTGACAATATAATTTATATTGCTGTTTCATCAGGGCGCACACCGTTTGCAAGGCACATATCCTTGACTTATAACATCATCACGACTTCCTGTAAACTCTTTTTTATTCTTTTCTTTCATATCGGCAACGTTTGAACAACTTGGATAATGGAATTTCTTTGTATTGGTATTCAAAATATATGTTGCGGAAGTGTTTTCATCTGCTATTGTCGGCCGCGTTACCATTTCAGCCTGTGCCGGTTCCGCTTCATCAAGCCAACTGTTGCCCGTAGCGTAATCTATAATTATATGAGGCTGAACATTATAGCAAAACACATTAAAACACAACCCTTTTCCGTTATCCTCAACCGATTTTGTTTCAATCTGCACACCGTAACATAGTAGATTATTGCCGTCATAAATGGGTGTTACGCGATATAAAGCGTGATTATTTGTAGATTTCACATATTCCGCCGTTCTGTTTTCAAACGGCAGCATACCTTGTATATTCAAGTATCGTGTACCGGTAATTAAATTTAGTTCGTTAGCGTTTTCACCTGCAAGCTGAAAACCTATCAAATGACAGCGATTGTATAAATAACCCTCCGAGCCTGCACCTACCTCTTTATATCGTATTGTGTGCCAGCCCGCCGGCTTTACTTGACCTATTCCTTGTCGTTCCTCCGTAGGCATAAGCTCCTTACATATATTCGCATAGGCAACACCGCAACGCCCTAAGTTGTCAAGAGGGCTATATCTTTCAAACGGTTCTGTCGCGAGCTCCGCGTCAGTGAAAAAGGGAATGTTGTTGTTTATCGTAATAAACGGATTTCCGGAATATGCCGGTATATCACTTATATTAAGCGTGTATTGCCTTGCCGGTTCTTCCGCCGGTTCGGGAGTAGTGGCTTGTGTTACGATGGGCGATTGTGTGTCTGCCGGCTGAAATGTTGAGATAACGGTATTTGCTTTTTCACCGCAAGAGGATAATATAAATACAAGTGATAAAATAAGAGATACTAATATTTTCCGCATAGCTGATATTTCCTTATAGCGTATTAGCACAATTAAAAAAGTGTGCCGCTCGCGAAGAACGGCACACATAAAACGTCCGCTCTCCTTGCTACAGGAAATAGGTTGAGATACTGAAAATATATCACACATACCATATATTATTGAGCGTACATTTTTAACAAATATACAATATAGTATGTGTGTATATCAAAAACAATACAGCCATTGACTGTATTTGTGAATACCAATATTTAACAGCACCTAAAAGATACCTATGTCCTGTAGCAATATTTATTATATCAGAAATCAGCGGTTTTGTAAATAAAAAAGTGGAACAGAAAAATCCGATTTTCGAGGGTTCGAGTATGTTTATATACCCCTTGCAATTTTCGGTTCTGAAAGTGTAGGTTTTATGCGGTTTATTTTTCGCTTCTGTTCCACTATATACCCCTGTTTTACGCAATAAAAAAAACATAACCGCAAACGATAGGGTTTACGGTTATGCTTAAATGTTTAATTTTTCTGTTTCTGTCTATACTTGCGCTGATAATCAGCCTTTTGCTTGCGTAATATCGTCCTCTTACAGGTATCGCAATATTTTTTATTGTCTGAACGGTATGTAAATAGCTTGCCGCATACTGAACATAATTTTGACTTGTCAGGTCTTGTCAGCCGTATTGATAAATCAGTATTTTGTGGCAGAACCGCGTCACGAAACCACTTGCATACAACGGCTCCTGCGCTGCATTGAGGGCATTCGTGCTGTTCGCCGTCGTCAAGCAGTAAACAATTCCCCTCGTAATAATTACAGCATAGTTTACGAACAAGGGATTTTACTTCTTTCGCGTCCTGCGCGTATAGTCTTATCATCTCCCGTCAATATCAGGAGGCTTGCGCGGAGGCTTCGCCTGATCCTTTCTGTTTTCTGTCATACGCTGCAATTTATCCTTTACAGACGGTTTTACGGGAACAGCGATAATTTCACCGTCGAGGCTCATAAATGTTTCGGGGGTTTGGAAACGTTTTGAAAATTTATCCGTCTGCTCTTTTGTCAGTGATATAAAATTTTCGTCACCAAGACCGGCTACAAGAAACGTACCCGCAATAATATCATACATTTTCCCGTTATCGTCATAAAGCGCGCGGTTGAGTTCCATTCCGTTAATCTTGCCTTCCTCATTACAGATAATTCCGACATTATCATCAAACGGATATGTAACCTCAATATTTCCGCCAACTTCTTTTTGCAGACTTTCCAAGCCTGTATCAATTTCCTTTATGTACGGCTCTTTCAAAGGCGGTACAACCAATACCGTAATCTTGTTATCTTCATTTTGCATAGTCTATTCCTCCAAATCCTCCGGCGCAACGCTGGGTATCAGCTCCATACTGTCAAATTCAGCGTCGGTTATACGCTCCAGCTTGTTAAGAACCGACTGCGCCAATGCTTTAAGGTCGCTGTCCTCGATAATGGGAATTGAGTATGTAATCTGCCTGTGCAATTCCTGTCTGCCGGCGGTATCATACATACATATCAAATTTATTTCTTCCTGAGTAAAGTTTATCATAGCGAAATATCCTCCTTATTTTTGTTGTGGTCGGGCTGCTTTTTCTCTTTTTGCCCTTTGAAATCCGAAAGCTGTTTACGGATAGCCGGTTTTGCCTTGTGCAAATCTGCAATATGTTCTTCGATATTGCCGGCTTTTGCGTGACTGTACCTGTCGTGCTGTGCTGACAGAATAGATTTGAGTTTATCCGGCTCGTCGGGAACGGGGACTATTTTTATCAGTTTACCGTAGCTCGCGTGGTTTTGTGTCAGCGGCTTATCATATGGTAATATTTCCTCGCCGCGTTCATAAATACACCGCTTATTTGACGCCTGCACCGCAAGCCCCTTTACTAATTCACAATGCTTTTTGTAATCAAGCTCGTAAACGCTGCCGGTAATTATTCCGTCCTCAATATCTCTTACCCTTATCGCGTAGGCAAGAATATTATCATTTGTATCAACGTAATGCGTCCAAGTGTTATGTGCCGATGTATCTTTCATAAATACATTCGCTTCATCAAAACACCAAGTACCCGCCGGACGCGACATAAAGAATAAATATTTATCCTGTTCCTTCCTGCTTGAAACCGCTTCTTTTATATGCTCCGCGTCTATAATGAAATCCGCGCGGTAATGCTTTGTGTTCGTATTCATTATA
>JAFQYK010000027.1 GCA_017406485.1 Clostridia bacterium | reverse complement strand
TTGCGGACGAGAATTTAAACACGCTCGCCACAACGGGTATACGCGTGTACGACATAAGTTTGCGCTTTAAATATGCGGACGTTAAGGTTGATTTTATCACAAACGATATGGCGGAGGCTGTCAAAAAGGCCCTCGAAACCGACAGCGAGGTTGTGTACGTGCTGGTGAACTACACCGCGCTTTATTCGACCGAAGCGGTGTTAAAGAAATTGGGAGGTGTTGCGTGATGAAGATTAAAATAATGCACCTTTATCCCGATTTGTTAAACCTATACGGTGATAAGGGTAATATTGAATGTATGCGTAAACGCCTTATCTGGCGCGGAATAGACGCGGAGGTTGTTTCATACACCGTGGACGATACAGGCTTTGATTTGAGCGATGTTGATATACTTTTCCTTGGCGGCGGCTCTGACCGCGAGCAAAAAATCGTGTGCGATAAGCTTCTTGAGCATAAACAGGCTATAAAGGACTATGTTGAGGATAACGGTACGCTTGTCGCGGTATGCGGCGGCTATCAGCTTCTCGGTAAGTATTACAAGCTCCGCGATGAAACAATAGAGGGTCTGGGTGTGCTTAACATACAAACCGAGCAGGGCAGGAAGCGCCTTATCAGCAACATAATTTTAAAGCCTGACTTTATAGAAGGCGAGATTGTAGGCTTTGAAAATCACGGCGGCAGGACAGACATAGGTATTCACAAGCCGCTCGGCAAGGTTTTATACGGCTACGGCAACGACGGAAAGAGCGGCGCGGAGGGTGTCCGGTACAAAAACGTTATCGCGACATATCTGCACGGCCCGCTGCTGCCGAAAAATCCAAAGCTCTGCGACTATATTTTGACAAACGCGATAAAGAGAAAATACCCTGATTTCAAGGGGCTTACAAGGCTTGATGACGAGCTGGAGAATAAGGGCAACGAGTATATTGTGAACAGATTTAAGAAGTAATCAAAGGGAATGAGTGCGTGTGAAGGGAAAGTTTTTTGGGATAATCCGGAAGATACCCACGCTCCTTGTGCGCCTGTTAAAGGCGATAGGGGGCTTCTTTGCGCTGCTCGGACGTTTTTTTGCGCGCATAGGACGCGGCATATGGGAGCTTCTTTGCCGCAATAAGTCGTTCGCGCGATTTGCGTATGTAACGTTCCCTGTAAAGAGAGACAAGGCGATTGGTTTTATAAAAAACAACCGTTTCTCGCAATTTATAAAGAGAAATAAATTAAAGATAATTATTCCGTTTGCCGCGCTTATTGTCGCATTCGGCACGATGCTTGTTTCGACAGTGAAAAACTCGGAAAATTCCGACTATTTCCCGGAATACGTGCCGCTCGGACAGTACGGTATGCGCGTATTTACATATCAGACCTTCGACCACAGCGATATAAAGCGCGGTTCAATCTTTCTGGGGTGGACTGACGGCGTTTTAAACCTTGCGGAGGGTGAAACAACAGCGCGTATTAAGGCGACGGTTTATCCTATCAATATGGATGATACACAGATTGAGTGGTCGGTTTCGGATGAGGAATACGCGACGATTGACCAAAACGGCGTAATAGAGGCAAAAGCGCCGGGAAGAGTGCGTATTTATGCGCGCCTTGTAAACTACGGCGCAGTGGCGGAAGCAAAGCTTTTAATCCGTCAGCCGGTGACGGGCGTTATACTTCCCACAAGCACGCTTACGCTCTACAAGGGCGGCAGCGCGAGGTATCTTGACGCGCGTATTTTCCCCGCGAACGCGACAAACAAAAACGTTTCGTGGTCGTCAAAAAATCCGCGTATAGCAACGGTTGACCAAAACGGCACCGTAAAACCGGTGAGCGCAGGTATGACCGAAATTACGGCTACGACCGAGGAGGGCGGCTTTGAGGCTAAGTGCTTTGTAACCGTCGTAAATCCGTCCGTGGACGTGGAGAGTCTGACGCTTCAAAACGGCCGCGATATGACTATGACCGAGGGCGACAGCGTAAACGCCGTTGTGACCGTAACGCCGATAAATGCGAGGAACAAGACGCTCAAATGGTCGAGCAGCAATACTTCTGTCGCCTCTGTAAGCCAGACGGGCCGCATACGCGCGGTAGGCGAGGGTACGGCAAATATCACTGCGGAAAGCGTGAACGGTATACGGATTACATTTGAGGTGGCGGTAAACGCCGCAGAAAAAGAGCCGGAGGAAACGGAAAGTGAGTATCCCGCGGACGGCAGCGTTGTTTATACATCATATAATGAAACCTTCCCCGAGGCGGTCGCAACGCAGATGGCGCAAAATCCGCCGCCGAAGAAGTGGACGGCGGGCGGCGGAGTATATGCTACCGAGGCTGAAACGGCTGAATATATGAATCCTAACAACTATTTTGAGGATGTGTATAAGTACCAGTTCCTCGATTTGTCAATGCCCAACGGTGTTAGCGAGGACGCTTTAAATGCGTACCTTGCCGATAAGGGCATTTTGCGCGGTCAGGCTGCGGCGTTCATCAGGGCGGCGAACGAGTACGGACTGAGCGAAATTTACCTTGTGGCGCACGCGTGCCTTGAAACCGGCAACGGTACCTCGCAGCTCTCACGCGGCCGGGAGGTGAACGGCACAACGGTTTATAATATGTTCGGTATAGGCGCGTATGACGACAGCGCGTTGTCCAGCGGCGCGCTAAGGGCGTACCAACAGGGCTGGACGAGCGTTGAAGCGTCAATTATGGGCGGCGCGCAGTGGATAAGCGAGCATTATATAAACAGCGGCATTACAAGGCAGAACACGCTTTACAAAATGCTCTGGAACCCCGAGCGTCCCGGTTACCACCAGTACGCAACCGACATCGGCTGGGCGGTGAAGCAGGCAGTAAGCATAAGCAAGATGTTTGCTTCCCTCGGCGGAGCTGCCGCGGCGTATGAGGTGCCCGTTTACAACGGTATGATTCCGCCTGTTATAAATACAAATTGAATATAAAGCAATCTCCCGTAATATAATTGTTACGGGAGATTTTTTCTTTTGGGAGGTCTTATTATGTTTCGTGGTTTTAATCTGCGGCAAAAAGAAGTAATAAATATTAAAACAGCCGAAAAGCTGGGTTACATACGTGATGTGGAGATAAATGAGAAATCGGGCAATATTGAGGCCATTATCGTACCGCGGCGGGGCGCGTTTTGGTGGCGGCTGTTCGGCGGCGGGGAGCTTATAATTCCGTGGAGCGCGGTGGAGGTCGTGGGCGAGGAAATCATACTCGTGCAATTTTTTACCTCCGAACAGGAAAAATTGACTTGAAAATTAAAATAATTTATAGTATACTTATTATGTAAACAAAAAATTGGATAAATTGGGGGATTAAACTAATGAAATGTCCGTATTGCGGCTTTGCCGAAAGTAAGGTTATCGACTCAAGACCGACAGATGAATTTACATCAATAAGACGCAGACGCGAGTGCTTAAAATGTCAGAAGCGTTTTACTACATACGAAAAGCTGGAGGCAATCTCTCTTGTGGTTGTCAAGAAGGATCAGTCGCGCCAGCCGTATGACAGGGGAAAGGTCTTGAAGGGTATTATAACGGCGTGCGAAAAACGCCCGATTTCCCTTGCGCAGATGGAAAAGGTCGCGGACGATATAGAAAGCGAGCTCTACCAGTCTATGACGCGCGAGTTTGACAGCACGCTCATAGGTGAAAAGGTTATGGAAAAATTAAAGGCCTTGGACGAGGTTGCATATGTGCGCTTTGCCTCGGTTTACAAGAGCTTTGACGATATTGACACCTTTATGGCGGAGCTGCAGGGACTTATAAATGACAGATAAAATTGACTTACACACACATTCAACCGCTTCAGACGGTACTTTGAC
>JAFQYK010000250.1 GCA_017406485.1 Clostridia bacterium | reverse complement strand
CGACAAGGTATTTACGGAAAAACTTGCTGACGGAGGGTTTTCCTCGCTTACAGATGCGCTTCGTATGACGGAAAAGCTAAAAGAGCAGCGGCGTATAAAGAATAAGCGTGAGCAAGTGAGGTGATGAGTAATGGCGAGTAATATACAGACAATCTTTGAATTGTCAGAGGACACAATAAGAAGCCTGTCAAATCCTAATGATTGGAGAAACTTTCTTAAAACAGCGTCGTGGCAATATAAATATCCTTTTCAAGACCAAGTTTTGATTTACGCGCAGCGTCCCGATGCAACAGCCTGTGCGCGCATAGATGTTTGGAACAGGCAAATGCACAGATGGATAAATCGCGGCTCAAAGGGTATTGCGCTTCTGCGTGAGAATGGCAGAGGGTACGGACTTGAATATGTATTCGATGTTTCGGACACCCACGACAGATATAACCGTGATGTGCGCTTATGGAAATATAACACACAATACAATGATGAAATCATTGACACGCTTGAAGGTACATTCGGTGAGCTTGATAACAGTTCATCAATATATACGGCAATCGAAAGTGCAGCCCATAACGCTGTGCAGGATAATAAATCTGATTATTTGCACGAATTAGAATTTGTAGCGCGTGACAGCTTTTTGCGCGGTCTTGACAAGGTCAATCTCGACCACGAATTTACTACCGTTGCAGAAGCGTCAATCGCATATATGATAATGCACCGAATGGGATTAGAGCCGGACGGTATATTTGAACGCGCGGACTTTGAGTTTATACGCGACTTTAACACGCCCGCAGCTATGAATATTCTCGGCGGCGCGGTATCCTCTATCGCAGAGGACGCATTAAGAAATATATCCGAAAGCATAAGAGCGCAACAAAAAAATTTTGCAAGAAATCAAAACCGTGTGTATAATAGAACTGAAAACAGAGAAGCAGAGGTTAATGAGGAAAGGAATGAGAACAATGAACGCAATCACTTACAAGACAGTCGGGGATTATCAGATACCCGAACTGACAGTACCGAAACAGGAAGTGACACTCGGCAAGTACGGACAGATGCGGAGGACATATCTCAAGCAGAACAGACCGACACTGTACTCCGCGCTTCTGATGACGGGCAAACTGCTCGACCACTTGCAGGAGATAGACAAGACAGCAACGAAACAGGTCGAACAGACGATAGCGAAGATGGCAGAAGCGGAAGGCGTGACGGAGCAGTTGAAAGCGGACAATCCTTTGCATTGGACGGGGCTGATGAACAACTTCCGTCATTCAGCGGAGGAATTGGTGCTTTCACAGTTGGTACACAATTAAATCTATTTGATATGACGCTCCCATCAGAGGAGGAACAGCGTCGTATGATAGCAGAAGCGGAGCAGAGAAGAAGCTCCGCTTTTTCTATTCCGCAACAAATCATTGACGAGGTACTCATAAGCGGAGGTAATAAACCTGCAAGCGTTCTCAATATTGCTACCGAGTACACGAAGAACAAATCAGCAGAGGAAAATATAGCTTTCCTTATGCGCGAATACGGCACAGGTGGTAAAGGCTTTCTGATTGACGGAGAGAAAATATCTGCTTGGTGGAATGATGAGGGTATAAGTATTGCGCGCGGTGATACAGCATTGCAAACACGGCAGGCTACGCTTGTAACTTGGCAGCAGGTACAAGAGCGTATAAAGGAACTGCTTGAGAACGGCAGATACGCCGAAGATACAATATTAGACCAAACGGATTTTCATGAGCGTGAAACAGCCGCAAAATATTTCTATGAGGTATATCGTGACTTGAACAGCGACAAGTATCCCGAACTTGACGAGGAATTTAACAAAGAATGGTTTGACGGTTCATATCCCGACACTGTCGCGAACATAACCGAGCTTTTCCGCGACAGGGCAAATGTAGATTTTGCTTTATCGGTAATGGAGAATTTGAGCAAAAGACATAAGGCTGACAGTGATATAATGCGTTTCCGGTTTTATACACCGGAGGGAGCAGTAAAGCTGCTAACAGAACTTAACGGAGAGCATATACACTTTGCGCCTAACGGTTATGTAATGAATGGTGTTCACAATTTTATTACAGAAGATGAGATTGACAAGACTCTCACTCGCGGTAGCAGTATGGCGGGCGGTAAATTCCGTATAAACCGTTTCTTTAACGAACATTCAAATAAGCAGGAGCGCATTCAATTTTTGAAAAACGAATACGGCACAGGTGGCTATAGGGCAACACCGTTTAGTGAAGACCATAACTTTAAGG
>JAFQYK010000249.1 GCA_017406485.1 Clostridia bacterium | reverse complement strand
CGCTGCGGGTATCGGCGGCGGCGACCATGCCGACGGCGGTACTACAACAATTGATAATTCTACAGTCAAAGCATACGGCGGCACAGACGCGGCCGGAATCGGCGGCGGCGAGGACGGCGACGGCGGTCATGTGGAGATCATAAACGGCTCCAACGTATACGCCGAAGGCAAAGACTACGGCGCGGGAATCGGCGGCGGTGAAGACGCCAGCGGAGATTATTGTCAGATAAACAATAACTGTACTGTCAAAGCCGTATCAGGCGGCGACGGCAACGTGCAGTCAATCGGTCACGGCGACTGCGGCTGGTATGTTTTAAGCTATACCGGCGGTGAGCTTTCTTTGGGTAACAGAGAGATAGTCAAGGTCGGCTCGGATGTTTACAGAGGAAACGATCGATTCAGCGCGATATGGAATCATAAGGAAGTAACCGTATCTCCTTGTGAGCATACCAACACTGAATGGCGTATGGTTAACGAATATCGGCATTGTAAGTACTGCAAAGATTGCGGCGCTGAATTAACATCGACCAAAGAGTACCACAAATGGGACGATAATTTTATTTGCACGGTTTGCGGAGGAGAACAAATAGACGTTTCTCTCACGCTGAAAGAGGAGAACAACTCCGGACCTGTCAATATCACCATTCAGAATAAGCTGAACGGCTACTATGTATTGCCGGAATGCGTCAATATCCCTGACGGAAAGGAGTTTGCGTACTGGTATGACGAGGTGGACGGAACCGACTATTATCCGGGTGAGTCCTATCGGCTTGTTTTTAGTAATAACAATCTGAGAGCGGTTTATTTTGATTTGACTGACGCCGATTATATCGACGAAAACGGTCACGAACAAACCGTCAAAGCAAGAGTCCTTAACAAAGGCGAAGGATATTTATACCTTTCGGATGGCTGGTATATTGTTACCGAAGATATAGGAGTAGGATGGACGCTGTATATTTGCGGCGACGTACATCTGATACTCGCGGACGGAAAAACACTATGGCTTAATCAGGAAATTCCCGGTTTAGGCGTAGGTATGAGAGGGCGCAAAACGGATAATTCATACAGCAAACTGACGATTTACGGACAGAATAATCAGACCGGAGCATTCAATTTACAGGATCGCCGAAATAGTTTGACCGCTTTCAGCCAATACGGCGGCAATGTCAGCGGAGCCAAAATGGGAGATACCGCGAAAATGTCCAGAAAGTACTATACAATCACAAAGGGCAGCTTTAATCTGGACGCCCGTTTTTCTGCTGCTCCCGACGGAATAATCAACTTTACGGGTGGAAATATTTATATTAAGGATGTCTGGATGGAAGAAGGTGTGACTCTGACACTTGGCTGGACACATCGTACAGACAGCATCAAACTGGACAAGATTGATTACTATAAAAACGCCAGCGTTAAAGTTGCCGATGGTCAGGCGTTGACCGACGGCACGAATGTCTACAGCGGCACGCTGACCGACAATCAGATCAACGCAATCAACGGCAAAACGCTTACGCCATATATACACAACTACTCCGAGCCCGAATGGGTATGGGACAGCGATTATACAAACGCGACGGCGGTATTCCGCTGCAGCGACTGCGACGATGTTCAGGAGATTAAGGCGAAGGTGACATATACGGACAGCGGAAAGACCCGTACCTCCACCGCGCGCTGCTCCTTCCTCGGAGTAGAATATACAACGACTCAGACCAAACAGATTATCTTTGATGTTAAAATTGCGAACACCGCGCACGGCACAGTCACCGCGAATAAAGCAACGGCAAAGAAAGATGAAAATATTAAGCTGACGATCACGCCCGACGACGGCTATATCACAAAGGGATTTACTGTTGTTCCCGAGGACGGCACTCAAGAGATTGAGATGGACGAAAAATACTTTACAATGCCAGCGTGCAATGTAACTGTAAAAGCAAACTTCGCGCCGATTACTCCGAGAACGGAGCCGTACATTGACGATGAAGGCGAGTATCACCTCGGCAACATCGCTTATTACGAAGAGGACGGTAAGTATTACGCTGTAGACGAGGACGGTACAATCGGCGAAATGTTGGATACTGTTGAGCTTAGTTACTTTGACTTTGCTCTCATTAACAACGACAGCGAGTATCAGATTAACTACTACACAGGTCCGACTGATATAAGCGAGCTTGTGATTCCTAAAACATTTAACGGCAAGCCCGTTACCGTTATCGGCGACGATAATAATAGTACCTTTATCAATTACGGCGAAAACCCGAAAACACAGTTTGAGCTCACTCTGAACGAGAACATCCGCGAGATTAAGCCCTATTCCTTCTACACAATGTGGGTAAAAAAGGTTAAGGGTAATACCTCTAACCTTAACAGAATCGGCGACTACGCCTTCTCGTGGGCAAACAGCCCTGACGGCTATAAGCTTGATATCAAGCTTGATTATGAGGGTGTAGTATATGTAGGTAGACACATATTTAACAATATGAATGTTACCGCGCGTATAAAGCACGACACGAAGTTTACTTCAACTAACTTCGGCGACCAAAATGTTAACTACATCTTCACCGACGACCATATCTATGGCGAGCCTGAGTGGAAATGGGCGAACGCTCACAGCTCTGCTCAAGCTATATTTACCTGCAGTGATTCCAGATGTAAGCATACGGAAACGGTTGACGCTACGGTTACCGAGTCTGATGAGCTTACAAAAACTGTCTACACAGCTTCGGCTGAGTTCGGGGGCAACACCTATACCGCTACAGAATCAGTTGATAAGGCGCATTCAAGCATTACGATTAAAGCCGCGGCGCACGGCGTGGTAACAGCAGACAAGGACTCTGCGTATACAGGCGAAACAATAACACTCACCCCAATACCCGAGGACGGTTATAAGCTTGTGTCAATTAATGTTAAAGATAATGAGAGTAACGATATTGAGGTGTTTGAAAACAGTTTTACAATGCCCGACTGCGATGTAACGGTAACGGCGGAATTTGGCAAAAAGCAATACGCGATAAGCTACGGCGACGACTATGACGGCGGCTTTATATCAGGCCCTCTGTATGCCGACGAGGGTGATGAAATTACCGTTAACGCTGTATCGTACAGCGGCTACGAGTTAGCAAGTCTCAGCTACAGAGACGGCAGCGGCAGTTACATTAAAATATACGACAATACATTCACAATGCCCGCAAGCCAGATTAAGGTTTACGCTTCATTCAGAGAGGCGGACTATAATATAAGCTACAAAACTGACGGCAACGGAACGATTACAGGCGCTTCAACCGCGCAGTTCAACGACCGCGTTCCGATAACAGTTACTCCGAACGAGAGCTATATGCTCGTGAATCTTTACGCTGAGGATGATGAGTGGGGAGACCCTGTGGATATTATTGACGGCTGCATTGTAATGTACGACGGAAATATAACCGTTCACGCGGATTTTGTCCCGATTATTCCCTCTACTGAGCCTTACATTGATGAGAACGGCGAGTATCACCTCGGTAATGTG
>JAFQYK010000248.1 GCA_017406485.1 Clostridia bacterium | reverse complement strand
CAAGGATTGTTTAAATCAAAGAATGAGATCAATCGGCTACGAAATCGTCGTAGACCGCGGAGATATAAAAATAGGATAAAGAAGGTAATCAATAATGGCAATTTACAATCCAAAGTCCTCAAAGGCTGAGGAATTTATAAATGATGAAGAAATAAGGGAAACACTCGCGTATGCGGAGGCGAACAAAAACAATGCCGAGCTTATAGACGCGATAATCGAAAAGGCGCGTCCCGTTAAAACCGAAACAGGCTGTGTATGCCGCGGTTTAACGCACCGCGAAGCGTCGGTTTTACTGGCGTGCGAAATCCCCGAAAAGATTGAAAAGATATACGAGGTTGCGGAGGAGATAAAGCTCGCGTTTTACGGCAACCGCATTGTTATTTTTGCGCCGCTGTATCTGTCAAACTACTGCGTAAACGGCTGTCTGTACTGTCCGTACCATATGAAGAACAAGACCATACCGCGCAAAAAGCTCACACAGGAGGAGGTCAAGGCTGAGGTTATCGCTTTGCAGGATATGGGACACAAGCGTCTTGCGATAGAAGCCGGCGAGGACCCTGTCAATAATCCGATTGAGTATATCCTGGACTGCATAAAGACCATTTACAGCGTACACCACAAAAACGGCGACATACGCCGCGTGAATGTAAACATCGCCGCAACAACGGTTGAAAACTACCGCAAGCTAAAGGAAGCCGGTATCGGAACGTACATTCTGTTTCAGGAAACCTACCACAAGGAAAGCTACTTAAAGCTCCACCCGACAGGCCCGAAGCACGACTACGACTACCACACCGAGGCAATGGACAGAGCAATGGAGGGCGGCATAGACGATGTGGGGCTCGGCGTACTGTTCGGACTTGAAATGTACAAGTACGAGTTCGCCGGACTTATAATGCACGCGGAGCATCTTGAAGCCGTACACGGCGTAGGTCCGCACACGATAAGCGTACCGCGTGTAAAGCGCGCGGATGATATTGACCCCGATGTATTTGACGGCGGTATTGACGATGAAACGTTTGAAAAGATAACGGCTTGCATCCGCTTAGCCGTACCGTACACAGGTATGATTATATCCACGCGCGAAACGGAAGCGGTTCGTTCAAAACTTTTGCGTCTCGGTGTTTCGCAGGTGAGCGGCGGCTCGCGCACGTCTGTCGGCGGCTACACGCAGGAGGAACGTCCGCACGATACGGAGCAGTTTGACGTATCAGACCAGAGAACGCTTGACGAGGTTGTGAAGTGGCTTATGGAAAACGGACACATTCCGTCGTTCTGCACCGCCTGCTACCGTGAGGGAAGAACGGGCGACAGGTTTATGTCGCTTTGCAAAAGCGGACAGATATTAAATTGCTGCCACCCCAACGCACTTATGACCTTGACGGAGTATCTTGTTGACTACGCAAGCGAGGAAACAAAAAAGGTCGGCTTTAAAATGATTGAGGAAGAGCTAAATCGCATACCTAAGGAAAAAGTACGCGAGATTGCAAGACAGAATATTGAAGATATAAAGAATTCCAACAGACGGGATTTCAGATTTTAGGTGATAATATGAGTTTAAACAGTGTCACATCAGGTGACAGGCTGCATATAGCCTTTTTCGGTATGCGTAACGCGGGAAAGTCAAGCCTTGTAAACGCGGTGACGGGGCAGGAATTGGCGGTTGTGTCGGACGTTAAAGGTACCACCACGGATCCGGTTAAAAAGTCAATGGAGCTGCTGCCACTTGGCCCTGTTGTAATAATCGACACCCCCGGACTTGACGACGAGGGCGAGCTGGGTGAAAAACGAATTGCCAAGACGAAACAAATTCTTGTGAAAACAGATATAGCCGTACTTGTCGTTGACGCGACAGTGGGGACGCTAAAACAGGACAGGGAGCTTATAGAGCTGTTTGAAGACAAAAAACTCCCGTATATAATCGCCTACAATAAATCCGACCTGCTCACACAAAAGGGGACACTAAAACAAAACGAAATCTACGTGAGCGCACTTGAAAAAGATAACATAGACGCGCTCAAAGACAAGATAGGCAAGCTAAGCAAGGGGACACTAAACGGAAAGCATATAGTATCTGATTTACTGACGGAGGGCGATACGGTCATTCTTGTAATTCCCATAGACGCCGCCGCCCCAAAGGGAAGACTAATCCTGCCGCAGCAGCAGACAATCCGCGACGTATTGGACAGCCACTGCACTGTTATTTCGTGTCAACCGTCAGAACTTGCGGGGACACTAAAATCATTAAATAAAAACCCGCGCCTTATAATAACCGACTCACAAGCGTTTGAAAAAGTTGCGGCTGACACTCCAAGCGATATACAACTCACGTCTTTTTCAATTCTGTTTGCGCGTTACAAGGGTGACTTGACTGAGCTGGTAAAAGGCGCGGCACATCTTACAAAACTTCGTGACGGTGATAAAATTCTCATAAGCGAGGGCTGCACGCACCACCGTCAATGCGGCGACATAGGTACGGTAAAGCTGCCAAACTGGATAGAGCAATTCACCGGCAAGGTGTTAGAATACAGCTTCACCTCCGGCGGTGAGTTTCCGGATAATCTGAATGATTACAGTTTAATTGTCCACTGCGGCGGCTGTATGCTCACAGAAAAGGAAATGAAGCACAGAATTATGACTGCAAAACAAGCAGGTGTACCAATCGTAAACTACGGCATATTGATAGCGCATATACACGGTATACTAAAGCGGAGCCTTGAGATTTTTCCCAAAATATGTCAATCGTTAGATTAAGATAAAGCGTTCAAAATTTGAGCGCTTTTTTGATTGAAACATATTGAATATAACAAAAAACTATGATACAATTACTATATCTGTAAAATAAATAGGGGGATAACAATGGATAAAAAAGAATATGCCTTAAAACAGCACGAAAACTGGAAAGGAAAAATTGAAGTAATCTCACGCGCAAAGGTCACTAACCGTGATGAACTCTCGGTTGCCTACACGCCCGGAGTTGCGGAGCCGTGTCTTGAAATCGCGAAGGACGTTGACCTTTCATACAAATACACTCGCCGCTCTAACCTGGTTGCGGTTATAACTGACGGAACGGCAGTTCTCGGACTTGGCGATATAGGCCCCGAGGCAGGTATGCCGGTAATGGAGGGTAAGTGCGCGCTGTTTAAGACGTTTGCGGACGTGGACGCATTTCCGTTATGCGTAAAGTCAAAGGATGTGGACGAGATTGTTAATTGCGTTAAGCTAATATCCGGTTCGTTTGGCGGTATAAACTTAGAGGACATTTCCGCGCCGCGCTGTATTGAGATAGAACGCCGCCTGAAAGAGGAATGCGATATTCCCGTATTCCACGACGACCAGCACGGTACGGCGGTTGTAGTGCTTGCGTCTGTATTAAACGCGTTAAAGGTCGTGGGCAAGGACATAACAAAAATCAAAGCCGTTGTAAACGGCGCCGGCAGCGCCGGTATGGCGATTACAAGACTTTTAGTATCGCGCGGTTTAAAGAACGTGATTATGTGCGACAAATACGGCTCGCTTTACCGCGGCAACGGTCAGATGAATGATGAACAGGCGAAGCTGGCGGAGCTTACAAATCCCGACAATCTTGACGTAAGCCTTACGGACGCATTAGTCGGAGCTGATTTGTTCATAGGTGTAAGCGCACCTAACATTTTAACGGAAGATATGGTTAAATCAATGGCTGCTGACCCGATAATCTTCGCAATGGCAAACCCTGTACCTGAAATTATGCCGGATGTTGCAAAAAAGGCGGGTGCTGGGGTAGTCGGCACAGGCAGAAGCGATTTCCCCAATCAGATAAACAACGTCCTTGCGTTTCCGGGTATATTCCGCGGCGCGCTTGACGTGAGAGCAACGGATATAAACGATGAAATGAAAATAGCAGCGTCCGAGGCGATCGCTGCAATAATAAAGGATGACGAATTAAACGAGGACTACATAATCCCCGATGCGTTTGACGAGAGAGTGGCGAAAAACGTTGCAAGAGCCGTATCAAAGGCGGCTGCAAGCAGCGGTGTTGCAAGAATAAAACCGGAGGAAAAATAAAATGAAAAGTATAAATCTACACTGGCTTGAAAACCGTTCAAAAGGCGGCTATGTAACCTTTGGAGTACCATTTAAGCAGGGCGAAAAGACAAGAGAAACCCAACCCTTCGTACCGTACGAGTCTGACGGAAGAGCGGTCACGTATTGGCAGGAAAAGCCTATCGCGTTCTATCCCGACGGCAGTGAAAAGTGGACTTCCTACACGGCAAAAATCGAGGGTGACGGCGTGGAGCTTCGTAATGAAGGCGTAAGCGGCCTTGAAGCCGGCAACGAGATAACCGAAACAGACGATGCGATAACCGTATACAACGGCTATTTTGAAGCTGTATTCCCGAAAAACGGTACCACTCTCTTAGAAACGCCGTATTTTAACGCTTCGCTCAAGGTACAAAAGGAAATGTACGAAAAGGATGACGATGTTGAGGTAAAGCGCATAATCTCCTACTACGGTGAAATCGGCACAGTTGAGATTGAGGACGCAGGGCGCGTAAAGACAGTCATAAAAATAACCGGAACACACAAATCAAAGCACGGCGACACATTCTTGCAGTACATAATCCGCTTTGCCGTATTCCATAACGAAAAACAGATTAAGGTAATACACACGTTCCTTTTTGACGGCAATGAGGAAACGGATTTTATAAAGGGTGTCGCTCTTATCTTAAAGCGTAAAATGACCGGCAAGCTCTACAACCGCCGCATAAAAATGACCGGCGACTACGGCGTAATGCACGAGTGTATGCAGATTTTGAACCTATGGCGTCCGCGCTTGGGTCCGGCAATAGGCAAGCAGCCTGTTCACGCCGCGCAGCTTGCGGGTGAGATGATAGACCTTTCGCCGCTTGTTGATTTAAGAAACAACAATCCCGTAACGGAGGAGCAGATAGACAACGTCACAAAGTGGGACTGCTACCGCCTGCAGCAGCTCACGCCCGACAGCTTCGAGGTACGCAAGCGTACAAAATACGATGACTGCACCTTTATAAAAGCAAGCTGGGGAAAGCGTTCAAAGGGACTTATGTACATAGCCGACGAGGTAGGCGGTATATCGGTATGTCTTCGCAATTTCTGGCAGAAATACCCGTCCTCGCTGCACGCCGAGGGCTTGTGCGGCGATGAGGCGATGCTTATGGCGTGGATAGTATCGCCGGACGGCTTGTCGCGCGATATGCGCCACTACGACAAGATACCTCACGACCAGACCTACTACGAGGGCTTTCCCGAAATCGGTTCATCGGCATACGGCATAGCAAATACAAACGAGCTTACGATATATATGTATGACGAGGTTGCGTCTGATGAGCAGATAATGCAGGATGCTGACGCGGCAGGAAAGCCGCCGGTTATGCTCTGTACACCGGAATATTACCACGAGGTAGGCATTTTCGGTCACTGGAGCCTGCCCGACAGAAGCACACCGCTTAAAAAGTGGCTTGAGGACGAAATGGACAAGGCGTTCGACTTCTACAAAAACGAGGTAGAGCAGCGCCGCTGGTACGGTCTTTGGGACTACGGCGACATAATGCATACCTACGACGCGCAGCGTCACTGCTGGAAGTATGATTTGGGCGGCTATGCTTGGCAAAGTACCGAGCTTGTACCGACCTTGTGGCTCTGGTATTCGTTTATAAGAAGCGGCAGAGAAGACATCTTCTCACTCGCCGAGGCAATGAGCCGCCACAGCGCGGACGTTGACACGTACCATTTCGGTAAATACAAGGGACTCGGCAGCCGCCATAACGTAGTACATTGGGGCGACGCGTGCAAAGAGCCGCGTATCGGAATGGCAGGACACCACCGCGCGCTCTATTACCTTATGGGCGGCGATTTGAGAATAGGCGACTGCCTTGACGATGTAAAGGACGCCGACTTCTCAACGCTCAATATTGACCCGCTGCGCTATTTCTACCGTGATAAGGAGCAGAATATGCCGACACACGCGCGCACAGGCCCTGACTGGTCAACATACTGCTCAAACTGGCTCACGGCTTGGGAGAGAACGGGCGATACAAAATGGCGCGATAAGATTGTGACAGGCATAAACGACCTCAAAAAAGCGCCGCTGCGTATGATAAGCGGTTCAAACTTTGAATATGACCCCGAAACAAGCCACCTTGGCTACATTGGCGAGAGCGCTGCCGGCGGTTCACACCTTGCAATTTGTATGGGCGGCCCCGAAACGTGGACGGAGCTTGTTCCGCTGCTTAAAGATGACGAATTTAAGGATATGCTTGTTCAGTACGGCAAATTCTACTTCCTCTCGCCCGAGGAAAAGCACAAGGCATCCGGCGGACTGATACCGGGAGACGGCTTTGAATATCCGTATATGGCGGCAGCGCTTTGCTCCTATGCGGCAAGAGAAACGGGCGACAAAGACCTTGCCTATAAGGTATGGCAGGTGCTTGTTCACTCACTTGCCGGTAAGGACAAGAAGGACAATTTTGACACTTCTGTTGTTGAGAACTACTTTAACGCTAAGGAGCTAAAGGAAATGTTCTGGATTTCCACCAACTTTGTGGCGCAGTGGTGCTTAAATACCATCGTTTCGCTTGAACTCACGAAGGGTTACATACCCGAAACCCTTGAAGAGATTGAATGGGCGGACTGGGTAAAGTAATCCGGGGAAATAATGAGATACAAATATATTTTTTGACCTTGACGGAACGCTGACAGATCCGCAGGAGGGCATAACAAATTGTGTAAAATATGCGCTTGAATATTTCGGAATATATGAAACGGATTATTCAAAGCTGTTGCGGTTTATCGGACCGCCGCTTGTATGGTCGTTTTCTGAATATTATTGATTTAATAAAAAGAAATCATGAAGAAATTCAGGGGACGGCTAACCTGAAGCGGCGGGCTCGTCTATGCTTGCGGTTCTGTCGCTTGGTAT
>JAFQYK010000247.1 GCA_017406485.1 Clostridia bacterium | reverse complement strand
TTTTCTGCTTTCATTTGCGTTTAATATACAGAAATATTTTAACCGAAAACAAGGAAACAGGTTGGGGCAAGACCTGTTTGAAAAGAAAATAGCGGCTTAAGAGCAACAAAAGCATTAGATAAAGGCAATGCTTGATTTTGTATGCCCTTTTTTAGACGAAACACCGGCGAAAACTTAAAATTACGGAAAAATAAAGGAACTGTGCAAATGAGTGGGAAATTTTCACTCATTTGCAACAGCCCCATCTTAAAACATAATTATTCAAGTATTGACAGGTCGCTCGTTTCACATATATTGCTTATGCCGTAAAGCACAAGCACCTCGTCATACTTTGTTTTTTCTGTAAGTCTTGATACCGGGTCAAAGTAGTACCTCAAATCCACCATATCAATCTGAGAGCAGTTCTCAGCCAGAAACGGCGCGAAGGTATGGGCGTAGCTGTCCTTTATGAGAAGAATTTTTTTGCCGTTTGGGTTGTCGTGATTTATGATACGTTCAAATTCGTGGTTGCCGTCAAGGTAGACAGGGTATTTGTCAGGCTCGGTTAAATGGTTTTTGAAGAACAGGCTGTCATATTCATCCTTACTGTCTATTGTTACAGTTACGTTTATGGGATATTCCCACGTTTCGATTGTATCAGGCTTGGTGAGCCACAGCGCGGATTTTGAGTAGCTTGTGCCATAGAAGCCGTCTGTTTTGGTAACGTTGTAGTCCTCTATTCTGCGCGGCTCTATACCCTCGCTCCTGCACCACAGCTTATACGCCAAATACGCGCCGTCGCTTGTCCAGTGGTGGTCGGTTTTGTAGTAGAGCTGCTCGCCGTAATTGTAAACAGCTTCGCCCAAACGTGAAAATCCGCCGGTGATGTCTATTGTTTCAACATTCTGTAATTTATTCCCTATTTCGCTTATTATTTCGCCATCCTTATATTCCTTATGGTTTTGCGGCAGGTAGCCGGGCATAATATAACCTGCCGACGGTACGACCATCAGCTTTGTGGGTATGCCCGTTTTTGTGGCAAAGCTGTTTACCGCTTCAATATTATCATCAAGATTTTTCTTGTCGTTTTTTACAGGCGTTTGAAATAAAAAGCCGTTCTTTCCGCTGTAAATGCCGTTAGAGCCGTTTCTGCCGGTGTAGAGCATAAAGTATGCGTCGCCGCCGGCAAACACGTCACGCGCCGGGAAATGGTCGGAAATATATCCCTCAAAATCCTTCTCCCACTTACCGCTTGCAACCTTGTCTAAGCTAAACTGCGGCATTTTGGCGAGTATGCGTTTTTCATTTACCGATACCTCCTGTTTGGGCAAAACAAGCGTTAAAATACCCATTATACCAATAAAGCCGCAGAAAAGGACAGTTATTATAATATTGTGTGTTTTATTCATATAATAACCCCCCTTAAAATCTGAAGTACAAAAACGGATTGTAGCTTTGGTTTACGAGTGACGCTGTGCATAACAGAAGTACAGCGGCGCAGAAGATTATTTCCGCTGCCATTACCCACTTTTGGTTTTTTACGCGGTTGTATATATTCTTTGCCAGCGGCAGCGATGCAACGGCTGCGGCAATAAGAAGCGGCAGATAGGATATTACGTTACTGAGCGCGTCGTGTGTTATTATGCCGCCCGACAAGCTAAACAGCGTTCCTATGTAATTTACAAGCTGCCCCCAGTCGTCAAAGCTGAAGATTGTCCAGCCGATAAGTATCAGCGCTATTGCGTAGATGTGCTTTAATACGGACGGCAGCTTGTCAAGGTATTTGCCGTACACGTACTTTTCAAGCACGAGCAGCACAAAGTAATACAGTCCCCACGCGATAAAATTCGCGCTTGCGCCGTGCCAGAGGCCGGTCAGAAACCACACCGCGAACAGGTTGAATATCACGCGCGGAAGAGAGCAGCGGTTGCCGCCAAGCGGAATATATACGTAGTCACGAAACCAAGTGCTGAGCGAAATATGCCATCGGCGCCAGAATTCGGTTATGCTTTTTGATATATACGGATATTCAAAGTTACGCATAAACTCAAAGCCAAACATTTTACCGAGACCTACCGCCATATCGCTGTAGCCGGAAAAATCAAAGTATATCTGAAAAGCAAACGCGATTATTCCCACCCACGAGGCGAGTATACCGTTATTGCCGCCCTTTAAGGCCTCCCAAAGCACGCCTGTCTGATTGGCTATCAGCACCTTTTTAGCCAGACCGACAATGAATATCTTGACGCCGCGTGCGAACTGCGTCAGGTTTTCTTTGCGTCCGTCAAGCTGCTCCGCTATGTCGCGGTAGCGCACGATAGGGCCGGCGATAAGCTGCGGGAAAAATGATATATACGTGCCGAGTGATACAATGCTCTTTTGCGCTTTGGTGTCGCCGCGGTACACGTCTATCGTGTAGGAAAGCGTCTGGAACGTGTAGAACGATATTCCTATCGGAAGCGGTATACTTATGTGCGGCATCCACGCAAACGGCGGAAACGCGCGGAGGATGTCCGAAACAAAGCCGGTGTACTTAAATACCGCCAACAGTCCTAAACTTATGACAAGCGATATTATGAGATACGGCTTTTTGCGCTGCGGCTTTTTCTCGATAAGCAGTGCGCAGACGTAATTAACCGCCACCGAAATGAGCATTACTATAATGAATACCGGCTCACCCCAGCCGTAAAAGACAAGATTGGCAAGCAGTAAAAACGCGTTTCTAAAGCGTTTTGGCAATATATAATAGACCGCCAGCACCGCCGGCAGGAATATAAACAAAAACAACAGGCTTGAAAAATACAAAAGCCTTCACCCCTCCATCAAATTCAAACTACAAAAAACAAAGCCCGCTAAACCGAGCTTTGTCATTCATTTATTTATTTGCATACTCATTCAGAAGCTTCTGCGCAGCATCGTGATTTTCACTGACGCAGAATATTACGGTATCGTTCACCGTGTATATAATGCCATTGTTAAGCTTCGGCACCTCGCTTGGGCGGTAGCTTTCGTATGACTTTATCTGCTTATCCCAATATTCGTTAAGCTTGCTCTCAACCTTTTTAACATCCTTCGTCTTTATAACCACAACCTCATCGGCAACAGCATTGGTTCCTTTATAGGCTACGCACTGAACCACGTCAGCTTCGTCAAGTCCGATGCGCTTCTCCGTTACCTTCTCGCCCACCTCTGTAAGCTCCTCGCTGAAGGTAAGCTGGTTTTTCAGCGTCGCAGCCAGATCCGAAACGTTGATTTCCTTTGCGCCGCAGCTTGCAAGGCAAAGCGCCGCAAGTGCGATTGCTATAAACTTCTTTTTCATAAAATAAACCATCCTTTCACTTATTCTCCTTTTACAGTTGCGTCATTGTTTTGTATATAAAGCAAGCATTTCTCGTAATAGTCCTTGCCAAAATGAACACCATCGCTCGCGCTGCCTGCCGGAAGATTGCCGTCCTTGTCGGCAACGGCGGAATATATGTCCATATAAATCGCATTCTTTTCAGTTGCAACCTGTTTTATAAGCTCATTGTATTCCCTGATTTTTTCATTGTTCGCATTGTCAACATTTTCATCGGATGCTTTCTTTGTAACAGGTGTTATCGAAAGCAGATATATCTGACTTTGCGGCTGGTATTTTTTCACTTGGTCTATGACCTTGCCGTAGGTTGTCGCAAACATTTCCGGATCGGGCCAGCCCAACTCATTTTCACCAAACATCAAAAATATGCGGGTATACTTTTCATTGCTGTACAAGCCGTCTATGACCGTCATACCGTTTGAGTCCTCACTGAGCGCCTGCTCGACCGACAAGCCGGTTTTTGCAAAGAAGTCCGCTTCATCCAAAAGTCCATAGGTGAAAAGGTCGTCTGCAAACGAATTGCCTACAAACGCGCAGTTCCTGTAGTAATCCTCGCTTATTACATTCGGGTCAATATGAATTTGGGGGGTAGGCGACGGTTCCGCCTGCTGTTGCTTTGTCTGCTCCTCGGCAATTCTCGCAGCTTCCTCGTTTCTTCTTACAATATCGTTTGAAATGGCTGTCACGCAGCCCTTGACAAGCAACACAAATATTATAATCACTATAACTGCCGCAACTATGACTATACCTCTGTGCAGCCGTATTGCCCTTTGTCTTTGCAGTTGTTCGTGTTTTTTTCGAATTTCTTCAAGTCTTTCCTTTTGATTCAAGCCTATCTCTCCCACTTTGCCGCAATCTATCGCAAAAAAAGGCACTTTTAAGCACCTTTTGTATTATCCTGTATACTATAAAATAGTATCACTCTTTGCCGCTTTAGTCAATAGGTAAAATTGCATTAAATCCCGATTTCAATTCAGCGCTGTATTCGTTAAATTACCGCCCTTTTAAATTGCCGTATTCGCGAAAAGAAAAGCGTTCCCTTTTCACTGGGAACGCTTATATGTTTATTAGTCCGCAAAGCCGTTGGGATGAGTGGACTGCCATCTCCAGGTGTCCTCGCACATCTCCTCTATGCCGCGCTCTGCCGTCCAGCCAAGCTCATTCTTTGCCTTTGCCGGGTCTGCGTAGCACTCTGCAATATCGCCGGGTCTTCTCGGCTCTATAACATACGGCAAATCCTTACCGCAGGCCTTTGAAAATGCCTTTACAATTTCAAGCACGCTGTAGCCGTTGCCTGTGCCGAGATTATAGATATGAACACCCTCCTTGCCGGCGCAGTGGTCTATTGCCTTTACGTGGCCTATTGCAAGGTCAACTACGTGGATATAATCTCTTACGCCCGTGCCGTCCGGTGTATCATAATCGTTACCGAAAACGTGTACCTTTTCAAGTTTACCAACTGCAACCTGCGCCACGTAAGGAAGAAGGTTGTTGGGGATACCCTTCGGGTCCTCGCCCATCTTGCCGCTCTTATGCGCGCCTATCGGGTTGAAGTAACGGAGAAGCGTTACGGAAAGTTTTGGATTAGCCTTCTGCGCGTCTGTCATAATACGCTCGATAAACAGCTTTGTTGTACCGTATGGGTTTGTGGTTAAAATCTTGTCGCCCTTATTGTCGCTTTCAACTATGGGCACTCTCTCCGGATCGCCGTAAACAGTCGCCGAAGAAGAAAATACTATATTGTTACAGCCGTACTTTTCCATAGCCTGCATTAAGTGAAGCGTGCCTGTGATGTTGTTGTCATAGTACGCAAGCGGTATTCTTGTGCTTTCTCCCACTGCTTTGAGTCCCGCGAAATGAATGACCGCGTCAATCTTATTCTCTGCAAAAACCTTTTCCGTACCCGCCTTATCAAGAAGGTCGACCTTATAGAACGGGAAATCCTTTCCGGTAAGCTCCTTTACCGCGTCAAGACATTTCTCACTCGCGTTGTAGAGATTGTCAAGCACAACAATGTCATAGCCTGCATTTAAGAGTTCCACGCAGGTATGGCTGCCTATGTATCCGGCACCGCCTGTAACAAGTATTTTCATAATAAAATCCTCCCATATAACTAATGTTTGTTTTGATATTTCTATTATACAACAGTAGTAATTTTTTTTCAATAGAAAAATGACGGTTTAACCGTCATTTTTCAGATACTTTTGTGCTTTCCTTTGTCTGTTCTATTTTTTCCGAGCTTACGCTGGGACCGTGATGTCTTGTCGGCTCCCACTCAACATTTTTAAAGATCGCCACAACCGAGATTGGAACGTACGTAAACTGGAACAGCGGGAATGTGAAGAGATATTTAAACTTCTTCCAGCCGCTCGTATGTATATGCTTGTTTTCGGCAATAGTAGTAATCAGCCCCATAAGGAACAGCATTAAATACACACCGCATACCCATTGACCGAGCGATATTAGGATTGGCATACAGTTCTCGCCATTGGCCAGTCCTATCGTTACTGCCACAAGATTTACAACAGCGATTACAAGCGTCATAAATATCGCCGGCAGTATCGTCATAGACATATCAAAGCATGTTCCGCCATTGCGTACAAACATCGACTTTATAAGCTTCGACCCATACTTACCAAACACCTGCAAAAAGCCTCTCGCCCACCTGAGACGCTGTGTCCACGATTGTTTAAAGGTCTGCGGCTGTTCATCGTACAAGAACGCATCTTTGCAGTATGCAATTTTTTCGCCTTCTATTGAATTTGCGATTGAAAATTCAATATCCTCTGTGAGAAGATAATATTTCCAGCCGCCGTTCTTTTTCAGAATATCCTTGTGGACAAGGAAACCGGTACCGGAAATCGCACAGCCGCTTCCCAACAGCATACGTGAGTGGTTTAAGAACTTTGACTCGCGTATGTACCAGAGTGCGTAGCCTGCGGTTATCCAGTTCGTGCCGTAATTCGTTGAATTGCGGTAGCTTGTTATTATTCTGTGACCGTCCGAGAAGGTGCGGTTCATTGCCGTTATGTAATTCGTGTCAAGAATATTGTCGGCGTCAAATACCATAAAGGCATCATAATAATCCTCGCCGCAGTCCTTGAAGATACGGTTTATCGCATAGTCAAGCGCATAGCCCTTGCCCACCTTTTCCATATCGTTTCTCACAAACACAATCGCGCCCGCCTCTCCGGCAACGCGCGCCGTTTCATCTGTACAGTTGTCGGCGATTACGTATACGTCTATAAGTTCCTGCGGATAATCCTGATGATGGATTGAGTTTACCAGCGTGGCTATGACGTTTTCCTCGTTCCTTGCGGAAATCATAATCGCAAACCTGTGCAGTTCGGTAGGTTTATGCGGCTTTTCCTTTTTTACAAACGGTATTATGAAATATATGAGCTGATAGGCGTACAGCAGAAAAAATACGATGCCGACTATCAGATTTATCGTTACAACAGTTCCTGTTATCATTTCGCTCCCCTTTTAGCGTTTCCCCCGTGTATATATGTACGATTATAATATTCAATATAGCTGTGTCGTAATCTTACCACAAAAAGCATTGTTAGGTCAATATAACATTTGTTTCTTTATGAAACTCGTACAAAAGTGACGCGGTTTGATGCGTCACTTTTGAACATTTGAAGATATAATCACTTTGCATACCGCGGGAGTAGCAGTTAATTCAGAAATTTACTCAGAACCTTATCCTTGATTTGTGAAACATCCGTTTCGAGTACCTTCTTTCTGATCGGCAGTACGGCGCTCGGTGTTACGGATAATTCGTCAACGCCTATAGCGAGGAACGTTTCCGTCAGTTCAAGGTCAGCGCCCAATTCGCCGCAGATACCTACCCATGTGCCGTTCTTATGCGCGTTCCGGACAACCATATTTATTGAACGGAGTATCGCTATATGGTGCGTGTCGCAGAAATCGCCGATATCCGGGTTTTGTCTGTCAGCGGCTAAGGTATACTGCGTCAGGTCGTTTGTTCCGATTGAGAAGAAGTCTAAGTGCTTCGATAAAATGTCGCTTATAAGCGCGGCAGCCGGCGTTTCTATCATACAGCCAAGCTCTATGTTCTTTGAATACGCTATGCCCTCGCTGTCAAGCTCCTTCTTAACCTCATCAACAATTTCAAGTACCTTTATTATTTCCCACTCCGAAGCAATCATCGGGAACATTATCGCCAGCTTGCCGAATACCGACGCGCGGAACAAGGCTCTTAGCTGCGTCTTAAATATTTCCGGACGCTGCAGGCAAATTCTTATAGCGCGTATACCCATTGCCGGATTTTCCTCCTTGGGCATATTGAAGTAATCCACCTGCTTATCTGCGCCTATGTCAAGCGTGCGCACGATTACGCGCTTGTTCACCATCTTTGACAGTATTTCCTTATACGCGCCAAACTGCACGTCCTCCGAAGGGTAATCCGTACTTTCAAGATATAAAAACTCACTTCTGAAAAGTCCTATTCCCTCAGCGTCATTTGCAAGCACTGTGCCTATGTCAAGCACATTTCCTATATTCGCGCATATCTCTATATGCTGTCCGTCTTTGGTGACGCTCGGTACGCCCTTTAATTGCTGAAGCATTTTCTTCTGCTCCTCCGCCCGGCGCAGCTTTTCCGCCATTTTTGCGCTTGTTTCCTCGTCGGGGTCAATGTAGATTGTGCCGGTGAAGCCGTCAACTATCGCCTGCTTGCCGTCATACTCCTTCAAAAGTATGCCCTTCGCGCCTATAAGCGCCGGTATGTTCATCATTCTCGCAAGAATGGACGTATGCGAGCTTGACGAGCCGCCCTCGGTTACAAATGCCAAAATCTTTTCCTTATCAAACTGTACCGTTTCACTCGGAGCAAGGTCGTCGGCAACAATTATAACAGGGTCGTCAGAGTTTATTCCTCCGCCGCCCGTGCCGGATAAAATTTTTATAACTCTCTCGGAAACGTCCTTTACGTCCGCGCTTCTCTCGCGCATATATGCGTCATCCATCGCCTCAAACATTGCAACGAAATTGTCACACGTCTGCGCTACGGCCGTTTCGGCGTTTAAAAGCTGGTCTGCGATTATGTTCTTTATTGACTCGATGTAATCCAGATCATCAAGCATCATCTGATGAATTTCAAAAATCATCGCATTCGCCTCGCCTACCTCCTTTATCGCCTTCTCATAAAGCGAACCGAGCTCGTCCTTTGCCTGCGCTCTTGCTGCCTCAAAGCGAGCAATCTCGTCCTCGCTGCTCTCTACGTGCGAACGCTTTACCGTGCTTTCCTCACGGCTGAATACAAATATCGGTCCGAATGCTACTCCCGCGCATACGGTTTTTCCCTGAATGGTAATCATAAAATGTAATTCCTCCTTTCAATTTCTGCTATCTATGTTCATTTCCGAATATTCTTCTTCTGATGTTATTATACACTATATTTTACAAAAAGAAAAGGCTTTTTATAAAATTTGTTGTGCAGATTACGTAAAATTTTACTTCTTTAAATTGTTGATTGTGCCTAATTATGTAAATCTGATGTAATTCGGCGCAAAACACTTGTAAAATTTATTCCGTTATGGTACAATATATGGTAGTTCAAAAAGGAGACAACCACTATGATTACCATAATTGCAAAATTTGACGTTATTCCCCAAAGTGTGGAGGAATTTACAAAATGCGCGATAAATTGCGTACGCGAAACGCGTAAGGAAAGAGGCTGTTTGTCCTACAAGATTTTTCAGGGCAGGCGCGATAAGGCTAAGTTTACATTCATCGAGGAATGGCTCAATGATGTTGCAATCGAGCAGCATAACTGCGCGCCGCATTTTAAGCGTTTCTTAGAGGAAATCCGTCACCTTACAAACGGCGAGGTACAGATTGAGCAGCTTGAGAATGTGCCGTCTGTTTTCCATTGAAGGGAAAGCGCGGTTAAAAGGAGAAATTTTTCTTTGCAGGAAGCAGAACATTTTTACAGAAAAACAGTTGACGCTGACAAAACAGCAAGCATACGAAGCGCCGGGGAGCAACAACATTACATAGAAACAAAAACAGCGAGGTATCACGGATATTTTGTGAGAACGCTCTATATGCCGAAATTGTTTACCGGGGATATGGTGCGGTATATCGAAAAGAACGCGCTTATTATGCACCATATTTTGGAAAAGGTTATCTTAAAGTACCGCGAAAGCGCGGAGTATAGGAGGCTGTTCGGGTTTGACGAAAGACTGGAGCGGCTTATTCTAAGACCTATGCACTACGACTGTCCGCTACCTATGGCGAGAATTGATATTTTCTTTAATGAGGATGATTTTTCGTTTAAGTTCTGCGAGTTCAACACCGACGGTTCAAGCGCTATGAACGAGGACAAGGAGCTTAACGAGGCGATTGCGCTTACAGACG
>JAFQYK010000246.1 GCA_017406485.1 Clostridia bacterium | reverse complement strand
TGTTGTAATATGAAATTGCCGAGGCTACGGTGACATAAAACAGGCACATATTTATCCATTGCGCCTCGTCACTTGCGGAAAGGACGGAGTGCAAAAGCGCTGCATGCCCCGCGCAGAGCGCGGCGATTGGAACAAATTTTCCGTGTTTTATATCTCCGAGCAATCCAAATGCAATATACACAGGCACAAGAATAAGCCGCGGCCAGGCGTACGCGTCAATCTGTTCAAAATTTGAGTGTATTTGCAGATGATGCATGTAGCCGTTAAAAAAGCTGTTGAAAAATATAAATCCAGAGGCGATTATAACGGCGCATATTACTGAGCGTTTTACGTTGATTTTGTGCTCGTAATTATCAACAATTTCAGGTGTTTCAGCGCGGAAAAGCAATACATAGCCAAGGGCGGCAAGCGCAAGTACAATAACAGCCGGCAGTACAGGCGATATGGTTCTGCCTTCAAGGAAATACTGCAGCGTGTATGCAACGCCGCAGCCTATACCCATAACAAGCCCCGTTCTGCTGCCCGAAACCGTTTCCTCAGACATTCGCCAATACACAAGTCCGCCGAGATACCCAAGACAAAATACAGCCATTGAGCCTATACCGACAAATACCCACTCTTGTTTTATCATATACAGAACTGCAATCCCGATTGCAAGCGTGAAAAGCGCAATGGCGGCAAGCGCTTTTGTCCCCTTGCGCGCAAACCTGTTTATGACTGCAAATAACACAAAGCCCAAAATCATAAAAATCATATGTATGTAATACAGATTTACTTCAAACTCCGCGCTTACAATGCCGTTGCTTTCGCGGTTTGCCAAGAGAAGTGTTGTTGTATGCAAAAACATATATGCCCAGAACATCAGTGTAAGGTGTATATGATGTTTTCTTGTTTTATTCATTTCAGGTGTTCTCCTTGATAAATTTCTTTGAACACAAGTATTGTACCACTTCCCGGCGTTTTTTTCAATAATAAATATATCCAGTAAAAATAAAAAAGCGTCAAATGAAAACGCGCTCGTCACAAATTACAAGCGCGTTTATCAATTTAACCTATGCAGGTTTACAATTCCATATCAAATCTCTATCAGTCTTATAGCTCTTACAAAAGACTAGTTACAAACTTTTCAACCTCATCCATATCGACTGTCGGCTCAAATCGTGCTACAACATTACCTTCCTTGTCAACAACGAATTTTGTAAAGTTCCACTTAATATCTGTCTTTTTATCCCAGTCAGGATCCGATTTTGCAAGCATAGCTGAGAGAATGGCAACAAGCTTATGCTTTCCGAAGCCCTCAAAGCCTTTTTGTGATTTGAGATATGTGTATAGCGGCAGCTCATTTGCGCCGTTTACATCGGCTTTCTTCATCTGTGGGAAGGTTGTATTGTAATGCAGTGTGCAGAACTCGTGAATTTCCTCATCTGTACCGGGCGCTTGTCCGCCAAACTGATTACAGGGAATATCAAGTATTACAAGCCCCTTGTCGTTGTACTTTTCATACATTTTTTCTATCGGTTCATACTGTGGTGTGAATCCGCAGCCGGTTGCAGTGTTGACAATAAGCACAACCTTGCCTTTAAAGTCCGACATCTTTACCTCATTACCCTTTGCATCCATAACCGAATAATCATAAAAATTACTCATTTTATTTTCCTCCTTGTATTATTATGCTTTGTTAAACTTATCCTTGCCCTGTTTACATCTCGGGCAGTGCCAATCCTCTGGAAGTTCCTCAAAAGGTGTGCCGGCAGGTATGCCATTGTCCGGATCGCCTACAGCAGGATCATATACATAACCGCAAATTGAGCAAACATATTTACCCGTAGCAGTCTTTGTGAACACCTCGTAGTCAATCGGAACGGTCGGCACCGGATTATCTAAGTCCATCACTCTCTTTGCTTCTAAGTTCTCATATCCCTGCGGCGTGTGAGTTCCCATATAAACGGTCGGGTGATTTCTTATAAATTCACGTACACGATCCAATGTTATTCTTGCCTCTTTGAGATCATCGTAAACCACTGAGAGTTTATTTTCATAAAGAGCCTCATCAACATATGTGATGTCGCCGTGAATCATATAGAAAAGTCCTTCATTTTCGACAATTACAATGCTGTTTCCGTTTGTGTGACCTTTTGCTTTGATAAAGTAAATTCCGTCGCGGATTTTTTGACTTTGGGGAAAATTATAATAAGCCCCGTCTGTGAATTTAACAGGCTCAATGTTTGTAATCCCTTGCAGCTCATCAGCGCCGGTTTCTTCTTCATTTACATAAATCTTTGCATTCGGGAAGGACTTTAACTCGCCTGAATGATCAGCGTGCTTGTGGGTAAGCAAAATCTTGGTAATCTGTTCCGGCTTGTATCCGAGCGAGCTTAGTGCGTCCATATAGCTGCAGATGTCTTTTCCGGTAAACGCAAGGCTTGTTTCATCCGGCACCTCCTCCGGAGTTCCTCCGGGTAAGCCGGTATCCACCAGTATAACTTCATCGCCTGTGTCAATCAGATAATTCTGGAGGCTGCCGCGGTATCTTATCTGTGGATTAAATTTATCCATACCTTCCTCACCGCCAAATGCGAAAGGCTGTGAGTAAAAACCCTCTTTCCTGAATTTTACAGCTTTGATTTCCATATTGATTTTCCCCTTTCGTATATAATTCTTAATTATAACTTATACACAAACTAAATATATTTTACTAAATTAGATTGTGTTCAATTATAATTTAATTATACAGGATATAATATTTTTTTCAACCGTCAAATTCACCAAAATTAGCGCCAATTATTTTGTACATCTTGCCCTGCAGTAAAGATTTTTGTTTCTGTGTTACCTCTATGTACTTACAATACTTGATATATGCTTTTTATTTTTCGATTGCCAACCTGCAACAATCATACGTACACTATATTTTTAAATATTCTAAATCAAAGAAACAGGAATGATTTTTTTCATTCCTGTTTTTTTGATTTTATACGCCTGCAAGTATGAATATTTGAAGTATTTGCAGAATTTTTATTTGTTGTATATAAGCTGCGGAAAGTCTTTAGTAACATCAATTCCTGCTCCGGAATAGTTGTTTATGTATATCTCCGTCTTTTTATCGAGAGATACGCTGTGCGGGCCATCGGAAACGGTTATTTTAAGCAGTCCGTACGCGTCCGTTTTACCGCTTTTTTGCTCGCCGTCAAGATAGTATGTGAGTTTCGTATCAGTCGTTAAGTCACCATTTGCGTCCATTATAAAGATATTGGCTGTATAATTCTTTGCGGTATAGCTGCCGGTGGTGCGTATTCTGTTCTGAGTAATTGGATATTGAAGCGGTGTTTCGCTGTTATACTCTCCCAGTGACGCGGTTAACATTTCGGCGAGACCTCCGCACTGTCCCATCTCATCAATGTTTGTAAGCATTTCAAAACCGTCGCCGCCGCCTATTATATAATCGTTTGAAACAAGGATGATTTCGGTGGTAGTGTCGTTTCTGTCAAGAGCGTTTTTAAAACCGTCAAGGGATACTTCTTTAATCTTACTGCCGGCTGCTGCATTGGGATCGTATTCAAAGCTCATACCGCCTATCTGCAGAAAGCTACCGCTTGTGTTTACCTTCAGTGTGCCGGTTTCCTTATCTTGCGCCTCTACAGAGTTTACTGACGCTTCCAGCATATCATATATGATTTTGGGATTAACCGGCTTATACTTTATCGAATTAGAGAACGGCAATACATTTATTACATCTCGCCAGGTTACCTCACCCATAGGCACGCTTGCACGCATACCACCGCCATTTTCTACGGCAACAACAGGCGTGTATTTATGACTTTCTCCAAGGTTTTCTCTTGCCTCTTCAATCATCTTGTCACAAATATAATCGCCAAGATTTGTTTCGTGGACTCTACCCTCCGATATTCCGTTTATCTTACCACCCCAAAGCGTTGTGCCGGAATAAGATACCACGTTATCAAGAAGGTTATTTTGCTCAGAAAGAGTGGCCTGTATCATATCCGCTGTTTTGCTGTCTGATGGTATATTTTCAAAGAAGTCTTTGCCTAACAAGACGGGCTTAATCTCTATTTCGCCATCGTCTGTAAAATCAATGCTCAGACTGCCGACAAATTCTCCGTCCGAGCCGGCGTGAACTATTGCTATTCCGCTTTCCGTAAAGTAGTCGCTGTTTTTTCCGTGACCGTCAATAATAAGGTCAAGTCCGCTGTTTTGCATCGCTTTTGCAAGGTCAGAGCTTGTCGTGGTGGTGTTTTTTCCTGTACCAATATGTGCAAGAGCGACAATAATATCAGCCCCCTCACTCTTAAGATACTCAACCTGCTTCTTTGCAGTTTCGATTTCATCCTGAAATTCTACATCCTTAAGGCCTTCGGGGTTTGTTTCAGACTTTGTATCCTTTGTGGTCACACCGAATACACCAACCTTGTGTCCGTTTACCTCATATATTTTGTTTGCGGGTATTGTTATGTTTCTGTTGTCGGTTCTTTCCGGAAAAACAACATTTGCCGCCATAACCGGAAAAGACGCAAGCGAGACATTTGTGAGGAGTGTTTCAAAGCCATAGTCGAATTCGTGGTTGCCGAGTACCATTCCGTCATAACCGGCGGTGTTCATTGTGAATATAACATCCTCTCCGCGTGTCAGCGCCGCATACGAAACACCCTGCGTTGAGTCACCGGCATCAAACAGAAGTGAATTCGGCATAAGCTTTTTTAAAGAGGCAATTTTATCCATACCGATAACAGTATCGCTGCCTACAATATACCCGCGTAGATCTCCGGTATTCAGAATGTTTATGTCATGTCCGGCTAAATCAATTATTTCGCTCAACTCGTAATCGCCGTATGAGTATGTATATAGCTTAGCGTTCGCAGCACCGTCCGGCTTCGTTATATTCAGTAATATATCCGCCTCATCCTGCGACAAATTGCCCTTTATGCTCTTTACACCGGCAAGTTTCCCGTCAGCGTTGTAATATACTCCTGTTAAAACCGGCGCCTCTTCTTTTGCCTTGGCTATTGATATGTTAGCTATTGCAAGCGACAGCGCCGCAACTATGGCAATTGTTTTTTTAAT
>JAFQYK010000026.1 GCA_017406485.1 Clostridia bacterium | reverse complement strand
CGGTTGCTAAACTTGACCACGCAATCGCTTCAAACGGTACGCTTTATAACCAGAAGTTCCATCCGTCGGCATTGAGCGGCATTGAGGGACTTAAAAACTTTGCGGCATATATAAGAGCTTACTTTGACCAGAAGGGTATGCATATGCAGTTTAATGTTGTAAGCAAGGAAACACTTCTCGACGCGCAGAAGCACCCCGAAAATTATAAGTCGCTTGTTGTACGTGTTGCAGGCTACAGTGCGCTGTTTACAACGCTTTCACGTTCGCTGCAGGATGATATTATTGCGCGTACCGAACAGGCTAATTTTGTAGGCTAAAGGAATTGAAATTATGGAAAACTACTTAGACGCAAAAGGGCGGATTTTCGACATACAGAAATATTCCATCCATGACGGCCCGGGAATACGCACAATTGTATTCCTTAAAGGCTGCGCGCTCCGTTGCCGCTGGTGCTGTAACCCGGAATCGCAGGAGTACGACATTCAGCCGATGATGTTTGAGGGCAAGGAAAAGATAATGGGTAAGGATGTTACCGTTGCCGAGCTTTTGCCTATAATTTTGCAGGATAGATTTTATTACCAAAGAAGCGGGGGAGGCTTGACGCTTTCGGGCGGAGAGTCGCTCTTGCAGCCAAACTTTGCGCCGCATCTTCTTCATGCGTGCAAGGATTTGGATGTAAACACGGCGATTGAAACAACAGGTTTTGCGAAGTGGGAGACGATACAGAAATATCTGCCGTACCTCGACTATGTTTTAATGGATATAAAGCATATGAACAGCGCGAAGCACAAGGAATTTACGCGTCAGCCGAATGAACTGATACACGAAAACGCGCGCAAGATTGCCGAGTCGGGAATGGTGGATTTGACAATCCGTGTGCCGGTTATCCCGACCTTTAACGACACACCGCAGGAAATATACGATATAGCAATGTTCGCGGCGTCGCTTCCCGGTGTTGAAAGACTTCATCTGCTACCATATCACAGACTTGGTCAGGGTAAATATGAGGGCTTAGGCAGAGAATATCTTATGGGCGACCTGCCGCTTATCCCGAACGAGCATATGCAGTTATTACTCGAAAACGCGCAAAAGAGCGGTTTGAAATGCCAGATCGGCGGTTAAAAAGAATACAAAAAACAGGCTGTCACATATGGCAGTCTGTTTTCGTATGTTTACTGCTGATTTATAAATTCCTTTGCTTTTCTGATAGCCTTTTCGACAATCTCTTTAGCGGGGCCGCCTATGACCTTGCGGTCATTTACGCAGGTTTCCATACTAATCGCGGTATAAATATCGTCCTCAATAATATCCGAAAATTCTTTAAATTCAGCCATAGTCAAATCATCAAGCGACTTGTCGCGTTCAATCGCATAAAACACCATCCGTCCGACAACGGCGTGAGCCTCGCGGAACGGAAGTCCTTTTTTAACAAGGTAATCCGCAACATCGGTTGCATTGGTAAATCCGCCCTTGCTGCCACGAAGCATATTGTCTTTTTTTACCGTCATAGTCGCGATCATATCGCAGAACACCGGCAGGCAAAGCTTAACCGTATCAATCGCATCAAAAATCGGCTCCTTATCCTCCTGCATATCCTTGTTGTAGGCGAGTGGGATACCCTTCATTGTTGTGAGCAGTCCCATAAGGTGCCCGTACACCCGTCCCGTCTTGCCGCGTATAAGCTCGGCAACATCGGGGTTTTTCTTCTGCGGCATAATTGATGAGCCGGTTGAGAATGCGTCGTCCATTTCCACAAACGAAAACTCGTGGCTTGACCACAATATAAGCTCCTCCGAGAAACGGCTTAAATGCATCATTATAAGCGATAAACAGCTTGCAAGCTCAATAACAAAATCGCGGTCACTTACGCCGTCCAAAGAATTAAGAGTTACCGCGTCAAATCCAAGCTGCTCCGCCACAAATTCTCGGTCAAGAGGGTACGTAGTACCGGCAAGCGCGCCGGAGCCGAGCGGCATAACATTTGTACGCTTTCTGCAATCCTTCAATCTCGACAAATCGCGCTTAAACATCTCATAATACGCCATTAAATGGTGCGCGAAGGTAACCGGCTGCGCTTTTTGCAAATGCGTGTAACCGGGCATAATCGTTTCGGTATGCTGCTCTGCCAAATCCACAATTGTGGTAAGCGTGTGAACAAGCATTTCCTCAATTTCAGCCGTTTCGTCCATAAGATACATACGAATATCCAAAGCAACCTGGTCGTTACGGCTTCTGCCTGTGTGCAATCTCTTACCCGCATCACCGATACGGTCTATAAGTATCTTCTCAATATTCATATGAATATCCTCGGCGTCAATCAGAAATTCTACCTTGCCGTCCTCAATATCCTTTAAAATATTACGAAGCTCTTTTACAATCTTTTCGCTGTCCTCTTTCGGAATAATGCCCTGTTTGCCGAGCATAGTCGCGTGGGCGATAGAGCCTTTTATATCCTGCTTATACATACGCTTGTCAAAGCGTATTGAGGAATTGAAATCATCTACCTTTTTATCGGTGCTTTTCTGAAAGCGACCGCCCCATAATTTAGCCATTGGTTTAAATCCTTTCGTATAGATTAAGAGGGCGACTAAAAGTTCGCCCTCTATTTTATCAATCTAAGCCGTTCTTTTTCTTCATCATTGCGCGAACCTTCAAGGGAAGTCCGAACAGGTTAATGAAGCCCTCGCTGTCCTTGTGGCTGTAAAGCTCGTGGCTGTCGCCGAAGGAAGCGATGTCCTCGTTATAGAGTGAATACGGTGACTTAGCGCCTGCAGGAGTTACGCTGCCTTTGTAGAGCTTTAATCTTACTTCGCCCGTAACGGTTTCGTCCATAACGTCAAACATAGCTGACATTGACTCTCTTAGCGGCGTGAACCACTTGCCGTCATATACAAGCTCGGCAAACTTTATAGCTGACTGACGCTTGAACGATTGTGTGTCGCGGTCAAGGCAGAGATATTCAAGCTCCTGTATTGCGGTGTAGAGAATAGTACCGCCCGGAGTTTCATAAACGCCTCTTGACTTCATACCTACCAGTCTGTCCTCAACTATATCCGCGATACCAACGCCGTACTCGCCGCCGATTTTGTTAAGCTCCTCAACAAGCGGTCTGGGATCCATCTTCTTGCCGTCAAGTGAAACAGGCTCGCCTTTTTCAAAGCCGATTGTGATATACTTCGGCGTTTCGGGCGCCTTTTCGGGTGATACGCCGAGCTTCAAAAGTGAATCAAGCTGCGGCTCGTTTGCGGGGTCTTCAAGATCCATACCCTCATGGCTGATGTGCCATATGTTACGATCACGCGAATATAAGTCTTTTTTTGTAACGGGAACCTCGATACCGTGAGCCTCCGCATAGTCAACAGCGTCCTCGCGTGACTTAATATCCCAAATTCTCCAAGGAGCGATTATCTTAAGCGACGGATCAAGAGCCTTTATTGTAAGCTCAAAACGAACCTGGTCGTTGCCCTTGCCGGTTGCGCCGTGGCAGATAGCAACCGCGCCTTCCTTGTGAGCTACCTCAACCAATTTTTTTGCAATAATCGGTCTTGCGTGTGAAGTACCCAAAAGATACTTACCCTCATAAACCGCGCCTGCCTTTAAGGTCGGGAATATGTAATCCTTTACATATTCATCGCGAAGATCAGCTATGTAGCACTTTGACGCGCCTGCTCTTTTAGCTCTTTCCTCAAGACCGTCAGTTTCCTTGCCCTGTCCGACATCGCCGCACACGCAGATAACTTCGTAGCCGTAATTTTCAATTAACCACTGAACGATAATTGATGTGTCAAGTCCGCCTGAGTAGGCGAGAACAACTTTTTCCTTTGCCATTTTATAAAAACCTCCTGAAAGTTAATATTTACTCACTTTACATTATACAACAAAAAAGCTCCATAT
>JAFQYK010000245.1 GCA_017406485.1 Clostridia bacterium | reverse complement strand
GGTTTACGGCATTTATAACGTCCTCTTGCGTATGGCCGCGGTTCGATTTTAAAAGCACCTCATCATCAAGCGACTGTACGCCAAGCTCAATTGTGGTTACGCCGTATTTTTTCAGATTGTCAAGGATTTCCGGCGTTATATAATCCGGCCGCGTGGAAAGACGAATACCGTCCACGCTGCCTTCCTTTACGTATTCATAAGCGGCAGATAAAAGCTGTGTCTGTTCCTCTATCGGTATACCTGTAAAGCTGCCGCCGAAAAATGCGACTTCAACGCGCCTGTCGGTTTTATGAAGCGTTTTAAGACTCATTTCCACCGCGTTTTTTACGTCCTCCGCCTTAACGCCGCTGCTTGCGCCTGTTATGCGCTTTTGATTGCAAAATACGCAGTCGTGCGGGCAGCCGCGGTGCGGTACAAAGATTGGGATGTTATATGTTCTCATACATTCATACCCAAGCTTTTGAGCATAGTATGTGCCGCGTTTTGCTCAGCTTCCTTCTTGCTTTTTCCCTTGCCGGTATTCTTGGGGACACCGTCCACAAGAACCTGCGCTTCAAATTCCTTTATATGGTCAAGTCCGCTTTCGCCTATTATCTGATACGTCACCTTGCCCTTGTTGCCGCGCTGCAGCGCCTCCTGCAGCATTGTCTTATAGTCGGCGTAGCGATGTCCCTTTGCAACGTCCTCAATCGCTTCGCGCATAAGGTTCGTTACCCAAGTCCTTGCAATCTCCATACCTCCGTCAAGGTAAATCGCGGCAAGCACCGCTTCAAACGCGTCCGAAACAATTGACGGGCGTTCTCTGCCGCCTGTGAGCTCCTCGCCCTTGCCGAGACAGATAAAACTTGACAGCTCTATTTGCTTTGATATGTCATAAAGCGACTGTTCACAAACAAGCGTCGCACGGTATTTAGACAAAACGCCCTCGTCTACGTTTGGCAAAAGCCTGTAAAGATAATCACTTACAACAATGCTTAAAACACTGTCGCCCAGAAATTCAAGGCGTTCATTATTCGCGCATTTGTATTCGTTTGCGTATGAGCTGTGCGTCAGCGCGTTTTGGAGAAGTGATTTGTCCTTAAAGGTGTAGCCGATTTTCTTTTCAGCGTCCTTCATTTTTATCCTCCTTCTTAATCGTGCGCTGCTCTAAAAGGCGAACATTTCGTCCTTTGGAGCAATTCACCATAATATATTATACTGTAAAAATGCAACACAAGAGAATGCCAAAAGCGGCATCCTCTTTTGTATTGCTTTTATTCAATTAGTCAACGTACTTTTTCAGCACTATTGTAGCGTTGTGACCGCCGAAGCCCAAGGAGTTCGACATTGCAGCCGTAACCTCCTGCTCGCGTCCTCTGTTTGGCACTATGTCGAGGTCGCAGTCGGGGTCAGGGTTTTCGTAGTTGATTGTCGCCGGAATATAGCCTTCCTTTATTGCAAGCGCGCATACGATAGCTTCAACACCGCCTGCCGCGCCTAAAAGGTGGCCTGTCATTGACTTGGTGGAGCTTACGGCAACAGTCTTTGCCGCGTCGCCGAATACGCTCTTTATAGCGTCTGTTTCAAAGTGGTCGTTGTACTTTGTCGAGGTGCCGTGAGCGTTTATATATGTTATATCCTTAGGCTCCAAGCCTGCGTCCTTTATAGCAAGCTCCATTGCCTTTGCGCCGCCCTCGCCGCCGGGAATGGGGCTTGTGATATGGTACGCGTCATCCGTCGCGCCGTAGCCGGCAAGCTCGGCGTAGATTTTCGCGCCGCGTGCCTTGGCGTGTTCAAGCTCCTCCAAGATTACAAAGCCGGCGCCCTCGCCTAAAACGAAGCCGTCACGCTCTGCGTCAAACGGACGTGAAGCGTGCGCAGGGTCGTCATTTCTTGTTGACATTGCCTTCATATTGCAGAAGCCGGCAAATGCTACTTTTGTGACAACAGCCTCTGCGCCGCCGGCGATTATAACGTCATTCTGACCGTACTGAATGTGTCTGAACGCGTCACCTATCGCGTTTGTACTTGACGCGCAGGCGGTTACGACATTTTCATTTACGCCGCGCGCCTTAAACTTAATCGCAATCTGTGCCGGTGCGATATTGCCTATCATCATCGGAATAAAGAACGGACTTACTCTGCCGGGGCCACGCTCCATAAGAGCTGTGTGCTGCTGCTCAAACGTGCCGATACCGCCTATGCCGCTGCCGGTTATAACGCCGACGCGCCACGGGTCTTCCTTCTCCATATCAAGTCCGCTGTCCGCTACCGCTTCGCTTGCCGCAACCATTGCAAGCTGCGTGAAGCGGTCCATTTTTCTTGCTTCCTTTTTGTCGATATAATCTGTCGGCTCAAAGTCCTTTACCTCTGCCGCTATCTGGGTTTTAAGGTCAGAAGCGTCAAACTGCGTGACCTTTGAGACGCCGTTTTTGCCGCTTTTAATTCCCTCCCAGAAGGATTTTACGTCATTACCGAGAGGCGTTACCGCTCCCATACCGGTTATAACTACTCTTCTCATAGTTTACCTCCGTAATTTTCTATATGTAAATTAAATATTATCCTGTAAAAAAAGCCCG
>JAFQYK010000025.1 GCA_017406485.1 Clostridia bacterium | reverse complement strand
TTTCAAACACGACGGCTCGCTTGATGACGGTATTGAGATTGTGTCACATCCGGCAACGCTTGACTACCACTTGCACCATATCCCTTGGGAGGCGGTGATGAAGCGCGCGCGTGAACTGAAGTACCTAAGTCATACCGCCCGCACTTGTGGTCTGCATGTACATATCAATCGTGCTGCATTGGGCGAAACAGTGGAGGAACAGGAAAATGTCATTGGCCGTATTGTGTTTTTCTTTGAGCGGTTTTGGGACAACATCCTGCGATTTTCCCGTTGCACTGAAGGACAGGCGAACAGGTGGGCGGCTCGATATTGCTGTTCCGTGGCAAATCCAAAAGAGTCACTAAAAGATGCGAAGAACAGTTGCCTTGGCAGATACACAGCCGTTAATTTGACCAATCTGTTTACGGTTGAACTGCGTATATTCCGCGGTACATTGCGTTATGAAACCTTTGCCGCAACCTTACAGTTCGTGGACAAACTATGTCGCGACGCAATCGAAATGTCTGATGAACAGTTTCAGACAATGACATGGAATGACTTTGCCGCCTCGGTCAAGGATATGCCGGAGCTTACGGAGTATCTCAAAATACGCGGATTGGAGGCGAGATAAATGTGCGGATTGTATGGAGTTTTATCTTATGGGCATGAAATCAAGGACATCTCGGAAATTACAGAAGCTCTTGCTGTTGAAAGCGCGGTACGAGGAACGGACGCAACCGGTATTTCCTACAATTATCATAGTAAAATGAACGTATTTAAGCGGAGTAAAAGTGCGTATGAAATTAACTTTAATGTCCCCAAACATACCGCCGCTGTTATGGGGCATACGCGTAATGCAACACAGGGGACACTAAAATTTAATGGCAACAATCATCCGTTTCGCGGCAAATGCGGCAAGACAACATTTGCGCTTGCTCACAACGGAATACTTTGCAACGATCACATACTGCGGCGTGAGCTTAAACTGCCGCTTACAAAAATCGAGACTGACAGCTATATTGCGGTTCAGCTTTTGGAGAGTAAAAAGAGATTTAACTTTGAATCAATCAAGTATATGGCAGAAAAGGTTGACGGGAGTTTTAGCTTTAGCTTGCTTGATGACCGAGATAATATCCACCTCGTCAAAGGAGATAGTCCTTTGACGATTTTTCATTTTCCGTCAAAAGCGGTTTATGTTTATGCTTCAACGCTCTCGATTTTGTGGAAAGCTTTGGTTGATACCGAGCTTTTCTATGATTTGCAAGCAGGCGACTATGAGGAAATAAACATAAGCGATGGCGAGATTTTAGAAATCACCGCAGAGGGCGAATTTGAGAGAACTACTTTCAAGTTCGATGTCGCAAGCTCGTATGGGCTGGATTGGAGACGTGGTTTCAGTTATTCTGATTATCCTGACAACGGAGATTATGAGGATGAATTGAAAAGTGTTGCGCCTTATTTCGGCTTTGACGAGGACGATATAGAAACGTTGTTAAACGATGGCTATCAGCCAGAGGAAATCGAGGATATACTGTACGGCTACAGATGTTAATAAAACTGTGTCAATAGGGTTGGTGGAATTTTTGGGATGTGCCAAAAGCGCAAAACCGACTTATTTGGCACACTTTTTTTGTATCCCATTTGGGTACACCCAAATGACACAGGAAGGAGACAAAAAATGAAGATAGGTTATGTCCGCGTCTCAACCGCGGAACAAAATACAATCAGACAGGAAATACTTATGAAAGAGCTTGGCGTTGACGAAATCTATATTGATAAAGTGAGCGGTAAAAACACGCATCGCCCCCAGCTTAAATCAATGCTTGAATATGTTAGGCGCGGTGATACAGTAATCGTGAGTGAGATTTCAAGATTTGCGCGTAATACACGCGACTTGCTTGACCTTGTGGAAACACTGACCGCAAAGGGCGTTGAGTTCGTAAGTAAAAAAGAGGCGATTGACACCACAACTCCTACAGGCAAATTCATGCTTACGGTATTCGGTGCAGTTGCCGAACTTGAGCGCGAGTATATTCTGCAACGACAGAAAGAAGGTATCGCGGCGGCAAAGGAACAGGGTAAGTACGCCGGACGCAAGCGAAACGAATACACCGACCTCGACCGCGTTCTCGATAAATGGCGCGGCGGTAAAATTACCGCTACCGCTGCAATGAGGGAACTGGGGATGTCGAGAAGTACGTTTTATCGGCGGGTGAGGGAAGAAGCCAAATGAGCGTCTTCTTAATGTAATAAAGTAACCGGTCAGGATTATCCCGACCGGTTACCAACACAGACACTATTTTTTGCCAAGAATGAAGTCACGCAGGAGGTTATCCACTTTAATATTAACCTTCGGCATGGGAATTTTTTTACCTTCAACGGATTCAAAATACGTTTTAGCGGTAGCCTTATCAACAGTAGCTTTTAATCTGTCAAATCTGCCAAATTCGTTTAAAGTCAATTTATCCAACTTCAAAGTCATCATATCGCGTAGCAGGCTTTCATCCAAACCCAAAGACACTGCCATTTTATGAATTTCATCATTTTTTGCATTTTCCAAATACTCATTGATATAATCGCGTATGGTTTTACTTCCGTCAGCGTGAATATCACCCGTTTCGAGATCGTGCAAAAAGATATTCGCATATTTTTGTTCTTCCTGTTTAAGAGTAGCAAAGGTTTTATGTAATTCCTCTTTTGCCTTGGCTTGTTCTTCGGGGTTGCCCGACGCGAGAGCTTTTCTGAATTTCTCAAAGCGTGAATTCATATATTCCTCGTCGATTTTACCTGTATCAATAGTTGTCAGATAGCCTTTAATCTCATACGGCACTTCACCTATGCCGCTGCCGCCGCTGCCGCTTCTCTCAAACAGCTCCTTATATCTCGAAATAAGAATACTGTATGTGTTCTCGTCTATATTCGCATTTATTGTAACATCCTTGTCGGTTTCGTCATCTTTAATCACACAATACGGCTTTTCCCATGTAAAGCCCTGAACTCTTGCCGCCTCATAGACTTCATTAAATTCATTAAACAGCTTTGCAAACTGTTTGCGTTCTGCCGTTTCATCGGGCAATTTTGAAAAATCAAATATACCCGCCTGTTCAAACAAATACTTTATCTCGCCGAACAAGTAATTCATCCTGTTAATATTTTTATCCAACTTGAGCGCAAACATACCAAGCGGTTTGTCGCCGGAATAAAGCTTGACAGCCGCGTCTATATTACGAGCCATAGTAAACGGAGCGCGGTAATACTTAATCGTGCCAAAGGGCTTATCATAACCGAACAGACGATTTGTGCGGGAAAACGCCTGAATAATAGATTCATAGCGCATAATTTTATCGAGATACAGCACATTTATCCATTTCGAATCATAACCTGTCAGCATCTGATCCACCACAATCAGCAAGTCAAGCTGTTCCTTTGGATTTAACTCAATTCTCTTATAAGGATCCTTATGCGCAAGACGGTGCTGAATATCCTTTTTCATTTTAGACCAGGTCGGAATTGTGAAGGTTTGCCCATACATTGAATTATAATCTTCGATAATCCGAACGAGAGCGGATTCCTTTATTGCACCGTTTCCGTTATTATCTATACTCGGATCAAACAGCGCAGTCACTTTCAATTCGGGAGCGATCTCGCGAAGAAGCTTATAATATTCCCAAGCCTCCGGAATGCTCGATGTTGCAAGCATTCCGTGAAATTTGTAATCATGACTTATCGAGATCCAATTATCTACAATATCCTCCGCAACCTTTTTTCTATGTTCCTCCGACTCGTAAAGCTTACCCTTGATATGATAGTCCTCAATCCCTTTAACATAGCCGCCGCGCTCATTATAATAACCTGCCATCGGCACATCATTCATATAGTGATAATATATCCCGCTTCTGTCCGGATC
>JAFQYK010000244.1 GCA_017406485.1 Clostridia bacterium | reverse complement strand
CTCTTTTTCGCCGACAGCGCATAGCCAAGACCGGAAATACTGTGATTTATCTCCGGCTTGCCTATATTAAAACTTGCATTTTCACTGCTTATAAGCTCTACTCCTGTTTTTTCACGCAGCTCCTCAAGATACGCGATATGGTCATAGTGGCAGTGGGTTATAAAAATATATTTTATCTTAATATTGTCATCATTACACGCCTTTAAAATCCCGTCTGTTTTATAGCCGGGATCTATAACTATGCCGCCGAGGGTATTCTCGTCGTATACAATATATGTATTTTCATCGTTTAAATAATTGTTAAGTGTTTTAATTTTCATAATATTATTCGTGCAGCCTTACCGGCAAAATCATATATGTGTAACTGTCATCACCTGTGGTACTCTTTATGAAGCAGCCGCTGGTCGGGGCGGAGAATTCCATTCTTATCTTATCCTCGTCACACGCGGAAAGCGCGTCAAGAAGAAAGCTGCAGTTAAAGCCTATAAGAAGCTCGCCGCCGTCAAGCTCTACATTTACCGTGTCGTTTACCTGTCCCTTACTCGTTATACAGGAAACATCTATTTTATTATAAGCCATATTGAAGCGGACAGGTACTTTATTTTCCGACTTTGCGCTTATATCATCATTTATAAGAAGCAGCGCGCGCTCTAAGCTATCAACAATATATCTCTTTTCCGCAATAACACTTATTGAATTTACTGCTGAAATTATTGATTCATACTTTAAAAACTCGCCGTCAAGAAGTCTTGAATAAACCTGATAATAACCAAAATCAAAAAGTACGTTTCTGTCTGATACTATTATTGTTACAGGCTCGTCCTCATCCTTTAAAATTTTTATAAGCTCGCGGAGAGTCTGACCGGGAACTATAAGTTTATTATCGGAAACGGTATCCTTTATTTCCTCTCTTACAACAGCGAGGCGTCTGCCGTCTGAAGCTGCCACGTTAAGTCTGTTATTTTTAATTTCAAAAAGCGCGCCGGTAAGAACAGGCTTTTTGCCCTCGTTCTGAGCAATAAAAGCCAATGTCTTTCTTATTACTTTTCTTAAAGCAGACTGTGTAAAGGTAAATCTGAACTTTTCGTCAAGAATTGGAGCAGACGGAAATTCATCAGGAGATATGCCCTGAATATTAAATTCACTTGCACCGCTCTGAATTTTTGTTACGTAATTTGCCGGATTTACATTTATGGTAACATCGCCTTCAGGCAGACGGCGAACTATTTCTCCGAACATCTTTGACGCAAGCGCGATTGTTCCGCCCTCAGTTACAAAACATTCACTGTTGTATTCTATACATAAGTCAATGTTGTTACCTGTAAACACAACATTACCGTCACCTGACGCGTCTATTTTAATACATTCTAAAATAGGAAGCGAGGTTTTTGGCGCGATAGCTCTCTGAACAGTATTTATAATTTCCATAAGCTGTGGTTTTGAGCAAACTAACTTCATTTTATTTATCTCCTTTATATAAAATCTATTTTAACGAGGGTAAATTATCAGCGCTTACTCTGATGATGAAATTTATATTATATATTTATATATAATATTATTTAATTATAGTAGTAATAGTAGTATGCGCGGAAAAGTCGGAAAAGTGGTATAAGCTCCCATTTTAACTTGAAAAAATATCCATTGAAGGGGGAAGGTTAAATGAGGAAAAAGCGGGGATTTTTTATATGAAAAATTTACAATATTTTACATATTTTATTTATCAACTGTTTATCCTCATACTTATCCGCTATCTTGACTGTATATCTTTTATTATATAATTGATGTCACCTTCAAGATGTACGTTTACTGCTATATCCTTTTCTATTTTATTTATATTTGAGCTTACCGTCGAGCGGTCTTTGTTAAATTCCTTGCCTATCTGTGTATCGTTCATACTTAAAAGACGGCGGCAAAGATACATCGCAATTTGTCTCGGTACGGCAATTTCCTTTGTTTTGATTTTACCCATTATATCATTTTCCGTTATCTGATAATATAACGAGGTTTTTTCGATTATTTTTTTTGGCGTTATTTTAACATTATCTGTAACTACTATTTTTCCGAGTGTAGCTTTAACAAAGTCAAGCGTAATTTCCTGTTCCTCAAATTGTGATCTGGAAACAACGCTTTTTAAAACTCCTTCAAGCTCACGAATATTTGAACGTACATTTTCGGCAATATAGTCTAATATTTCGTCCGGAATTGTTATGTTATAATCAGCCGCCTTGTTTTGAAGAATTGCAACACGCGTTTCGTAATTGGGGATTGAAATATCAATTATAAGTCCCTGGCTGAAGCGGGTGCGTAATCTGTCTGTTAAGGTTGTGAGATCGCTCGGTTTACGGTCGCTTGTTAAAACTATCTGCTTATTGTTTGTGAAAAGCTCGTTAAAGGTGTGGAAAAATTCCTCCTGTGTAGCTTCTTTACTTTCAATAAACTGAACGTCATCAACAAGCAGTACATCGGGCGTGCGGTATTTTGCTGTGAACTCCTGCATTTTGTTTTCTCTTACGCTTCTTATGAAATCTGTCGTAAACTTTTCGCCGGTAATATATAGAATATTCATTTCCGGATGGAGCTCTTTTGTTTTGTTTCCGATTGCCTGCATAAGATGAGTTTTGCCAAGACCGCTGTTTCCGTAAATGAAAAGCGGATTATATATAATACCGGGTGTTTCCGAAACTGATTTAGCCGCCGCGCTGGCATATGCGTTTGATGAGCCGACGATAAAATTGTCAAATGTGTATTTAGGACTTACACCGCCTATCGGAATATCTGTGCCAAGCGGAATAGGATCGCCGAGTCTTATATTATTTAAATCTATTACGTCAAAATCCGCCTCATCAATCAAATCATTAAAAAGATCTACGGTGACTACTGTTTTAAGAGAAAGTTTGTTTCCTGTTATAAGCTCAAGGGAGTTTTCTATGTTTTTCTTATAGAGACAGTCAACTATATTTTTATTTATTTTTTTAGGAAAAGATAAATAGAAAAATGATTCGTCGCAGGATAAAGGAATTCCGGCTTTTATATGTATATTTTTGCCGAAATTTTTGTCTGTGTTTTTTTCTGTGTATTCAATTACCTGCCGCCATATTTTATTTACATCTGTTTCCATAGAAATACCTCCCTTCCATTATTTTTGACAGTATGTATTAAAATAAAACTACAATCCAATCTATATCATATCAAATAGGAAAGGAATAATCAAGAAAATATTGTGTAAAATTAAAAAGTTGTGTATAATGGAAGAAGAAAGTACAATATGTTGTAATAGGAGACGATTATGAGGAATGTTTTAATAACAGGCGCGAGCCGCGGAATAGGAAAAGAAATGGTATATGAATTTTCAAAAAACGGTGACAGGGTGTTTTTGAATTATAATAAAAGCGGAGATGAGGCCGATAAAATAGCGGAAGAAACAGGAGCTGTTTCCATTAAGGCGGATATTTCAAAAAGTGATGAAGTAAAAAAAATGGCGGAATTTATTCATAATAATTACGGCGGTATAGATGTTATTGTAAACAACGCCGGTATTTCACAGATAAAGCTGTTTACCGATATAAACGAAAATGACTGGGATATGATGTTTGATATAAATATGAAGGGTATGTTTTTGGTAACTAAGGCTTTTATAGGTGATATGATAAATAAGAAAAAAGGCAGGATAATAAATATTTCGTCTATGTGGGGTATTACCGGTGGAAGCTGCGAGGTGCATTACAGCGCTTCAAAGGCGGCGGTGATTGGTTTTACAAAGGCGCTTGCAAAGGAGCTGGGACCGTCAAATATAAATGTAAACTGTGTTGCGCCGGGTGTGATCGATACGGAAATGAACAGTCATTTAAGTGAGGAGGATTTAGAGCAGCTTAAAGATGAAACTCCGCTTTGCAGAATAGGCAGCGTAAGTGATGTGGCTAAAACGGTGCTGTTTTTGGCAAGTGATAATGCTGATTTTATTACCGGTCAGGTTTTAAGTGTGGATGGTGGTATGGTAATTTAAAAAAGTGTCCGAAAGGACACTTTTTTAGTGAGCAAGTCTGTAAGCCGGGTTCTGTTTTTAATAATCATCTATCTGGGCATAAAGTCACCAATATGCTCAAGCCTTACAAGGGAGTACGCCGAGCAGGCTTAATGCTCCCAAAGTTGCTTCGGGTGGGGTTTACACAGGGAGTCAGTTGCCATATCCCTCGTGCGCTCTTACCGCACGTTTCCACAATCACCATAAAAATGGTATTTATTTTCTGTTGCACTATCCTTGAAGTCGCCTTCACCTGTCGTTAACAGGCACCCTGCTCTGTGAAGCCCGGACTTTCCTCACTGAAATCAGCGCGATTATTTGGCTTACTCAAAAATTATTTTACAATATCAATTATGATATGTCAACAAATTTAAAAATATCTTTATTTTCCGACTTAATAATATTAACTCCGGTATTCTTTAAAATATTCTCAAAAATATCCATAACACAAATTTCTGTCGGATAATGTCCGGCGTCAACAATACATATATCAAGATAAGTCATATCCATTGTGTTATGATATTTTAAGTCACCCGTTACGATAGCGTCAGCGCCCTTTTCCTTTGCGAGAGGTATTATCTCGCTGCAGCTTCCGCCTGCTACTGCTATGGTTGTTATAATTTTATCTTCATCACCGGCGGCTCTTACGGGTGTGTTTAAAATTTCAGAACACATTTTTGAAAATTCTGAAAATTTAACCGGTGATTTTAATTTGCCTATTCTGCCAAGTCCCGCGTTTGGGTTCGGTGTGTGTTGTTCAAGAATTTCTACGTCGGTCAAACTGAACATTTCCGCCAGTTTGTCATTTATACCGCCCTTTGCAGTATCCATATTTGTGTGCGCGGCAAAAACAGGAATATTGTTTTCTATAAGAAGTTTAATCATCTGACCTTCTGCTGTGTTGTAGTCAATACGCTTTATACCGCCTAAAAGTATCGGGTGGTGTGAAACTATCATATCGGCATTTTTTGAAATTGCTTCTTTAACTGTGGTCAGGTTTGTATCGAGAGTTACAAAAACTGTTTTTATTTTCTTTTCACCGTCACCTACAAGAAGTCCCACATTATCCCAGTCATATGCCAGATTTTCGGGACAAAATTTCTCAATTATTTTTACTGTTTCCTTAGCCTTCATATTTTTTAAGCTCCTTTAACCAATTTTTATATTGATTTAGTTTTTCGGTGTCAGGTTCATTTGAATTTTCAAGACCTTTTATAACCTTTGTAAATTCTCTGTGTTTTTTGTTGTAGAGATTTTTAAAGTATTTATGTGATGTGAGATAATGCGGCACATGATATTCAAAATCATTTTCAAACGGTTGCTGTTCACCGCTTGCCGCCTCAATCAAATTATATACTTTAAATCCCTCAACCGCAATATCCTCATTTGTGATTTTAAAACCGTGTGAAAGAAGATACTTACGAAGCTCATATTGCGCGTTCATAGGCTGCAGAATAAGATTTGATTTTTTTGCGATTTCAATATCAGCGTCAATAATTTCACTTATAAGTATACCGCCCATTCCGGCGATTATAATTGTGTCTGCTTCATTTTCTTTTAAAACTGATAATCCACCGCCGAGACGTGTTTCAATTTTTTCGGTTAAGTTGTGATTTTTAATATTATCCCCGGCTATTAAAAGCGGGCCTTTATTTATATCAGACGCAATCACATAACCGGCAAGGCTGTTTTCAATCAGATAAATCGGTATATACGCGTGGTCTGTGCCAATATCCGCTATTTTTTTACCTCTTACATGCTTTATTATCATTTCAAGACGCGGAGTAATCAAGGTATTGTACCTCCGAAAATTTTTTTATAAATTTTGGTAAACCTTTTATTAACGCAGTTATGCCGTTTGTAAATTATCCCAAAAGTGTGGATAACTTTGTGGATAACGTGGATAACTTCAAACAAATTACCGTTTTTAAGTCATTTTTGCGTGGATAACTCCAAAAAACAGGCTGTGGATAAGCCTGTTTTTAAAATAATTTAGTTTACATAAAGTATAATCTATATATAGTATAGTTTTGGATTTGTAGGGTATGATAGATTATTTGGTAATCTTATCCGTACCCATATACGGAACAAGAACCTCCGGAATTGTAACCGAACCGTCCTCGTTCTGGAAGTTTTCGAGGATTGCCGCAACCGTTCTGCCGACAGCAAGACCTGAACCGTTTAATGTATGAACAAACTGCGCCTTATCCTTCGGTGTTTCCTTATAACGGATATTTGCTCTGCGCGCCTGGTAATCCTCAAAGTTTGAGCAGGAGGATATTTCAACATATCTGTTATAGCTCGGCATCCAAACCTCTATATCATATGTCTTAGCTGATGAGAAGCCGAGGTCGCCCGTTGAAAGGCAAACTACTCTGTATGCGATACCAAGTTTCTGCAAAAGTTTTTCGGCGTCATTGGTAAGCTTTTCAAGCTCGTCATAGCTGTTTTCGGGTTTTACAAATTTTACCAGTTCAACCTTGTTAAACTGATGCTGTCTTATAAGACCGCGCGTGTCGCGTCCCGCGCTTCCCGCCTCGGCGCGGAAGCAAGCGGAATATGCGCAATACTTAATCGGCAATTCATCGCCTGTAAGAATTTCATCTCTGTGAAGATTTGTAACAGGAACCTCGGCTGTCGGAATTAAGAAGAAGCCGTTGTTTGTTACCTTAAAAGCGTCCTCCTCAAACTTCGGAAGCTGGCCTGTGCCTGTCATAGACGCTCTGTTTACCATATACGGCGGGAATATTTCCCTGTATCCGCTTTCCTCTGTGTGAGTGTTAAGGAAGAACTGTATAACGGCTCTTTCAAGTCTTGCGCCGAGACCCTTATAAACGGTAAAGCGTGTACCGGCAATTTTTGTACCGCGCTCAAAATCGAGTATGTCAAGGTCGGTACCGATGTCCCAATGTGCCTTAGGTTCAAAATCAAACTTTCTCGGCTCGCTGAATTTTCTGATTTCAACATTCTCGCTGTCATCAGCGCCGACAGGTACTTCGCTGTTGGGTATATTGGGAATACGGAGCATAAAGTTACGCAGCTCGTCATCAATTTGTCTTACCTTTTCATCGTCAGTCTTAATCTCGTTTGAAAGCTCCTTCATCTCAGCAAATATAGCCGAGGTGTCCTCGCCGTTCTTCTTCATCTGCGGTATCTTTTTAGAAATTTCGTTCTGCTTCGCCTTCTTCTGCTCAACGTCGGTAAGAAGCGCGCGGCGGTCAATGTCGAGCTTTATTGCAGGCTCAATATCAAGGTCGTTGTTTCTGTTTTTTAACGCTTCTTTAATTCTTTCCGGTTCTGTTCTTAAAATCTTAATGTCTAACATTTTTATTTATCCTTTCTGTAAAAATTTCATTATTGTGCTTTAGGTGTCGCTGTCGGTGCGGGAGTTTGTTCCGTTACTGTATAGTAGATTGTTTTTTGATTATCCGTCAGCTTTTCCGTGTCAATATTTTTTGTAAGCTCTTTTGCCTTATCCTTATCCCCTGCCGCATAATATTCGTTTGCAATATTTAAAAGGTCTGTGCTTAATTTTTCATTACTGCTTTTTAAAGCTACTATTTCCTCGGCGAGATTTTTATTTTCCTCACTTAAAACAGAAGCCTTTTCAGTAATGCTTTTTGTTTCTTCAATCTCATTCATCTGCTTGTCACGGTTTGACATTGCAAAAAATGAAAGTATGATAAGAAGTATCGCCACAACAAATATGAGCGCAGTATAAAGATATAATGATTTGTTTCCTGATGGTTGATTATTAGCTGCCATTATTCATCCGCCTTCTTTAATTTATTTTTTGCCTTATCTAAAGCTTCTCTTTCCTCATTCATAAGTTTAACCGGGGTTTCACCGTTTGTAACTTCTCTTAAATATGTGTTGCAGGAGTTGTGACCGTAAAGCGAGGTTAATATTATACCGTCGTCATTATTGTTTAAAAGAGCGAGTGAAAAACTCATATTGCCCTTAACATCGTCAAACGCGTCAAAATTTGTTATGCCGATTTTTTTTACGGAAATATGCGCCTCATTCTCACAATCCTCAAGACGCTTTAAAAATACCGCGTCGGAGGAATCGTTTATGGTTTTGGAAAGATCCTCAACCTTTTCATAATAATCACGAAGCGCGCTTATTATATCACCGTCGTCGCTGTATTCCATAAGTGTGCTTATCTTTGATGAATTTACCGCGTTTAATATAAAGCATATTATAACGAGCGCCATAATTATTGCGAGCGCTATAAACATAAATGTATTGCTGTCTATATTCATTTTATATTACCTCCTTTAAATATTGAAAAAGCCTAAAATTCTGTCTAAGTCCTCGTTGCCGTAATATTCAATTTCAATCTTTCCCTTTTTCGCGCCGTGGTTTATATTTACCTTTGTGCCGAGCGAGGAGGAAAGTCTGTTTTGAATATTTTCAATCTCAATGTCGTAAGCCGACTTTTCTTTTTCCTTTTTCTTTTTATCGGGAGTTTTTTTCTGTAATTCTTTTGCAAGAGCTTCTGCCTGACGGACGTTTAAGCTGTCGTCAATTATTTTTTTGGCGAGAGCGGCGCGCATATCCTTATCTTCGACTGAAAGTACCGCGCGCGCGTGGCCGCTTGTAAGAGAACCGTTTATAATCAGTTTTTGAATATTACTGTCAAGCGTTAAAAGTCTTAATGAGTTTGCAACCGCGCTGCGGCTCTTGCCCACTCTCTGACTGATAACCTCCTGAGTGAGGTTAAATTCCTCCATCAATAAGTTATAACCGACAGCTTCTTCAATCGGGTTTAAGTTTTCACGTTGTAAGTTTTCAATAAGCGCTATTTCCGCGACTTGCTCATCATTGTACTCACGGATAAGCGCGGGTATTTCTTTAAGATTTGCCTTTTTTGCGGCTCTCCAGCGTCTTTCACCTGCGACAATTTTATACATACCGTTTTTAGTCGGCGTGATTATAATTGGCTGGATAAGTCCGTGGTCTTTTATTGAAGCGGCGAGAACCTCTATTTTTTCATCATCAAAATAGCTTCTCGGCTGTTTTTTGTTTGGCTCTATAAGCGACAGCTTTACAGCGGTAATATCACCGCCGGCTTTTTTTTCGTTAGCCTTGGGAGATGATGTTACCTCTTTTATATCGGTATCGCTGAAAAGAGAACCGAGTCCTTTTCCCAATCCCTTTTTTGCCATAAGTTTTCTCTGCCTTTCCTTAATTGTTTTTTATAACTTCCTTTGCAAGCGCAATATATGCGTCCGCGCCCTTTGAGGTTATGTCGTATTCAATAATCGGTTCACCGAAGGACGGCGATTCGCTCAGACGTACATTTCTCGGAATAACGGTTTTATAAACCTTGTCGGGAAAATATTTTTTAACCTCATCGAGAACCTGTATTGAAAGATTTGTTCTTCCGTCATACATTGTTCCCAAAACGCCTTCAATCTCAATAGTTGGGTTCAGCTTTTTCTTTATTGTTTTAACTGTTGTTATAAGCTGGCTAAGTCCCTCAAGCGCGTAATATTCGCACTGTATCGGAATAAGCACGCTGTCTGACGCGGTAAGGATATTTATTGTAATCATACCAAGCGCCGGAGGTGAGTCAAGTATTATAAAATCAAAGCTGTCCTTTATATTTTCAATCGCGTTTTTTAAGAAAAACTCACGCTTGTCCTCATACGCAAGCTCAATTTCCGCCGCGCTCATATCAGGCGAGGACGGAAGCAGGTAGAGGTTTTGATATTTTGTTTCTATTATCGCTTCTTTTGTTTTACCGTTATCGGCTAAGCAGTCGTAGGTTGAAATCGTGTAATCCTCTTTTTCAATTCCAAGTCCGCTTGTACTGTTTCCCTGCGGGTCGCAGTCAACAAGAAGCGTCTTTTTTCCGAGGTATGCAAGACAGGCGGCAAGATTTACGGAGGTTGTTGTTTTTCCGACTCCGCCCTTTTGATTTGTTATTGCTATTATTTTTGCCATATTTAAAATTTATCTCCATTGTTAGTATTTAAAACTATTTATTATATTGTAAATTGCAAGCCGCAACGTGGCGAAGCAAATTCAATACAATGTTCTTGTAGATGTCAAAATCTTTGATTTTGGTAACGGCTACAAGGTTATTATAGCATAAAAAATTAATTTGTAAATGTTTCACGTGAAACATTTTAAAATTTAATATTGGTGTAATATTTGAAAAATGTATATTTTGAAAGTGCGGGATAATAATAAAGGTAATAATTTACCATAGGAGTATAATATGAGTACAATTAAAGCAATAAGGGACTATATGTTTTTTCTCACTCCGCCGCGTACGGACAGCTTTCATTTAAGTCCTGCGCCTTCGGCGGAAAATAAAAAAAGTACGGAAAAGGATATGGTTTCCTCGGATATAGAAAGAAATCTGGAATACGTCAAAAAGAGATTTAACTATCCGAAAAATAATGATATTGTTATACGTCAGATTGAACTCAAGCACAAGAAGCGCGCTTTTGTAGTGTTTATTGACGGTATGGTGGAAACGGAAAGCGTCAATGAAGCCGTTATAAAAACGCTGCAGTCTGTTCCCTATCTCACCTTTGGAAGGCTGTATAAAAACAGCGATGAAATAAGCGAGAAATTTATTTCACACGCGCAGTCAATGACGGCAGTTAAAATGGACGATGTATTTGAGGAAATAAATTTTGGTTCGTGCGCTGTGTTTATTGAGGGCGTGGCAAAATGCTTTCTTCTTGATGTTCGCGGCTGGGAGCATAGGAGTATTGACAAGCCCGATAATGAAAAGTCAATTTACGGGCCGCAGGAGGCGTTTGGTGAAATGCTCCGTACCAATACGGTGCTGATACGTAAAATTGTCAAGGACGAAAATCTTATTGCCGAGGGTGTTAAAATCGGAAAAAAGAGTAAGACGCGCGGTGTGATGTTATATATTTCCGATATTGCTAATCCCGATTTGGTTAAGGAAGCGCGCAGGAGGCTTAACGGCATAGATATGGATTATGTTATATCCATTGAAGAGGTCGCGCTGATGTGTGAGGAAAATACGTTTACCGCGACAACCCATTTTCTGCAGACCGAACGCCCCGACCGCGCGGCGCGTGCGCTTACGCAGGGACGTATTGTGTTTCTGTTAAACGGAAGTCCGCAGGCGCTTATAATACCGACCAATATTTTTGAGCTTACTCACGCGGTATCGGACGATTATCTCAGAATACCGTATGCGAATATGGCGAGAATAGTCAGAGGTATTGCGCTTGGATTTTCAATATTACTTCCTGCACTGTATTTGGCGGTTACACTTTTTCACCAGGAGATAATTCCGACATATCTCTTATATTCAATCGCGGCGGCAAGGGAAAGCGTACCGTTTCCGAGTGTGATTGAATTGTTTTTGATGGATTTGTCATTTGAGATGATACGCGAGGCGGGACTGAGAATGCCGGGTCCTATCGGTTCAACGCTCGGAATTGTCGGCGGTCTTATATTGGGACAGGCGGCGGTAAGCGCAAAAATTGTAAGTCCGATTATGATTATAGTTATAGCGATAACCGGTATAGGTTCGTTTGCAACGAGCGACTATTCACTTAGCTGGAGCTTCCGCGTTATGAAAATCATATTTATTTTT
>JAFQYK010000024.1 GCA_017406485.1 Clostridia bacterium | reverse complement strand
GAGGACGTTGCCTACGGACATGAGCGCGAGTTCCATATCATATACACAGCGCTTGGCGTTGAGCATTATAACGGCTCGCTGTTCGGCACACCGTATGACGATGATGACCTTGACGGCGGCGACTTTGACACAGAACCCGAAAACACAATAGATTTCGGCGATTTTGAACCGATGATTATAGTTATTCCGTCGGGCGAAACCGCGGAGGTAATCGACGGCGGTGACTTTACCAATACAACCGGCAAGGTCATTGACGGCGGTATTTATTAAAGATATTAAGGCGAAAAGCCTTGATATATTGCCATTTTAAAATAATAATTTAAAGGAGGAAAAAACTATGGCAAACATTATTTTACTCAAAAGAGGTCTTGTGACAAACATCGAAAGTGCGGTATTGAAGTATGGTGAAATAGCCCTTGCTTTTAATGCCGACAAAACAAAGGTACAGGCTTGGGCGGGTACGTCAACAGCCGAGAACGGCGGCACAGAAAAGGTGCTTATCAACCCCGATATAACCGTACCGTCAAAGGTAAGTGAGCTTGCCAACGACAGCGGTTTCCAGACCGCGGCAGAGGTCAGCACAGCAATCACAACGGCTATTGCCGGCTTGGGTACCGCTTCATTCAGAAAGGCTAATGCTGTTCCGACTGCGGCTCAGGCGGAGGACAACGTTCTTTACCTCGTAATGAACAGCGCAACCGGTCACTATGACATATACGCAAAGGTGGAAAATGAGGTTGTGCTTCTTGACGATACAACCGTTGACCTTTCGGGCTACATCGGTAATACAGACACAATCGACGGAGGCACGTTTTAATCGCGCCTCGTTGACAGGATACGACAAATTGTGGTAAAATAAAAAAGACAGGTTAATAAAATCAGAAACGGGCTTTAAGGGCGGTTTTGTCACTCTCTTTTAGGGGGTGATGATATGGATTTGGACTTACTTATCAAATTGATTATGCTAATAATCCTTCTTGAAATAATCCGGAACATAAAAAAATAGCCGCCCTCATTCTCCTAAAAATGCGGCGGCTATTTAGTCAAAACATTTAGGACAAAATCGCTCTTGAAGCGACTGCCCCTTTTCTGATTACATTATACGATATTTTATCGTTCCTGTCAATACCCTTCCGGCGGCAAACGCTTCCGGAGGGGTATTTTTTTATGCAGAAAGGAGAAAGTATGGCAAATAAAATCAAATTCAAAAGAGGCTTAAAATCAAAATTACCCACGCTTGAAGCAGGCGAGCCTGCGTTTTGCCCCGACACGCGCGAGCTGTTTGTCGGCACCGGCAGCGGCAACATCAACATGGGCGGTTCGATGTGGTACAAGGGTACTGCCATGAGCGGCACGGTGACAACAACGGGATATTACTATTACAGCGCGTGCCCACAGGTGAAGGTGGGCGATACATATCTCAACACCTCAAACGGCAACATCTACGAATGTACCACCGCCGGAAGTGGCCAGGCAGCGAAGTGGACGTATAAGGGATGTATTAAGGGCGTACAGGGCGGTACCGGTGGCACAGGTCCCGCGGGCAAAGGTATTAGCTCTACCGCCATTACATATCAATCGGGCACATCTGCCACGACCGCGCCGACAGGCACATGGCAAAGTACAATACCCTCTGTTGCAGCAGGTAATTACCTGTGGACAAAGATAGTTATTACATATACGGACAGCACGACATCGACATGCTATTCAGTTGCAAGACAGGGCGCGGATGGCTCAATAAGCGGCACAAATATAGCGATTGGTGAATACGTATTCGCAACAGGAGAAAATTCGGTTGCTTTAGGTGGTTGTGAAAATACCGCCAGTGGCGATTCGTCTGCGGTGATAGGCGGTGGCATGTATAACAATGCCAGTGGCGATTCGTCTGCGGTGATAGGCGGTGGCAGTAATACTGCAAGCGGTCAACGTGCCGTCATAATAGGAGGATTTGGAAATACCGCACTGGCATACCAAATGAAAACAGGATGTCATGCAAAAGATGGAACAGCAGGAACGGGTAGCGGCACAACAGGCGACGCTTTAATTATTGGCAATGGTACATCATCATCACAATCCAACGCCTTCCGCGTAACATATGCAGGTGGAGTATATGGCAAAGCCGCATATAACAGCACGGGCGCAGACTATGCGGAAATGTTTGAGTGGGAGGACGGCAACCCGAACGGCGAGGACAGGCGCGGTTTATTTGCGTATATTGTAGGCGATAAAATACGCCTTGCAACCGCAACCGACACCGACAGGCGCAGAATGGGTATTATATCCGCTTATCCCGCTGTTGTCGGCGACAATTTTGATGAAGATTGGCACGGCAAGTATTTAACCGATATTTACGGCAAGCCTCTTACACAGACCGTCCATCACGACGCAGTATATGACGAAAACGGGGAATGTATTATGGAGGAATGCAATTCAGAGGAATTGATTATCAACCCCGATTATGACCCCGAAATGGAATATGTACCGCGCGCACAGCGTAAGGAATACGCATACTGGAGCTTTATCGGTAAGCTTGTAGTACGTGATGATGGCACATGTGTTGAGGGCGGCTATTGTTATCCCGGCACGGACGGTATTGCTACAGCTTGTATCGACTCCGATAAGGGCTATTATGTCATGGAGCGTCTTGATGATAATCATGTACGCGTATTGGTGAGATAAGAGGTGAATAGGCTATGGAAAAATTATTTAACAGCATATCAATCATTCTCGCAATTGCCGGCGGTGTAGCGACAAAGATATTCGGCGCGTGGGATGTGGCGTTGTGGACGCTTGTTGCGCTGATGTGCCTTGACTATGCGACAGGGCTTATAAAGGCGGCGTACACCAAGACGATCTCAAGCGAGATAGGCTACAAGGGCATTCTAAAGAAAATTATAATTCTTGTGGTTGTCGCTGTGGCAAACCTTTTGCAGAACTTTACAGGCGGCCACGTCGCGATACGTGAGATTGTGATTGTGTTCTACATAGCAAATGAGGGCATTTCTATTTTGGAAAACGCCGCGGCGGTTTCAAAGAATATGCCCGAAAAGCTCCGCGAGCTGCTTCTTCAGCTCCGCGACAAGAAGGAGGATAACGATAATGAAAATACTACTGATAGCCGGTCACGGAAACGGTGACAGCGGCGCGTGTGGCAATGGTTTCAGAGAAGCTGACCTCACACGTGAGGTCGTTTCGCTCTTAAAGCCGAAGCTCGCGGAGATATGCGAGGTGGACGTTGCGGACACGTCCAAGAACTGGTACGAATACCTGAAGCGCAACAGCTTCAACTTCAAGGGTTATGACTATGTGCTTGAGGTGCATTTCAACGCCTACAACACGTCGGCGCACGGTACGGAGATAATTGTTACACCGTCCGAGCAGAATACGGGCGTTGAGGCGGCGATACTTAGCCAGATGTGTAATACG
>JAFQYK010000023.1 GCA_017406485.1 Clostridia bacterium | reverse complement strand
GTTGAGGGCACCGGTCTTGTAAGCGGCAGAAAAGAAATCCTGTACTGTGTTGTGACGCGTATTGAAATCCCCGAGGTCAAGCGTATTGTTAAAAGCAGCGACCAAAGCGCGTTTGTGACGATAAGCGATGTATCGGAAATAATAGGCAATCACATTAAACGTACAAACACCGAAGTGATAAGTAAAATGGAAAGTAAGGAATTTGCGGAGGCTGCAAAATGAGTGAGAAAATATTATTCGATACCGGCTGGAAAATCTATATCGGCGACCTTGCCCCACACAAAAACACAGACGGCTGGGGCGGCGCAAAGGCGCGAGCATATTCATTCGGCGCGGCTGCGTTTGATTTAAACGATGAAAAATGGCGTACAGTGACAGTGCCGCACGACTTTGTTTCAGAGGGGGAATACACCCAAAACATCACGGAAACAAACGAAATGACGGCAATCCCGGAAATGGAGAGCATAGACAGCCGCCACTTTGCCGCCGGCTCCTTAAAAAGCGGCGTTGCCTGGTACAGAAAACGCTTTACCGTACCAAAGGAAAAAGAGGGCGAGCGTGTATATGTCCGTTTTGACGGCGTTTTTCGTGACAGTACCATATACCTTAACGAATACTATATATCCCGTCATGAAAGCGGCTATACCGGTTTTGTTTGTGATATAACCGACTTTGTTAACTACGGCGGTGAAAATGTAATAGCAGTCCGTGTTGACGCGACAGGCCGGGAAGGCTGGTGGTACGAGGGCGGCGGTATTTACAGGCACGTATGGCTTGAATACAAAAACAATATAGCCGCCGCAGCGGACGGGATATTTGTAAAAGCAACACCGGATTTATCCGCAAATACAGCTAAAATAGAAATAACAGCGGAGATAGAGAATTATAATACGGAAACAAAAGAAGTGGCGGTTAAAACTGATATTCTCACTTCGGACGGCGCGTTTATAATCAAAACTGAGGGAATGCTTACAATAGACGCATACGAAACGGCGCGCTATACTGGGTTCGTTGAAATAGATAATATAAATTTATGGGATTTGAACAATCCATATCTCTATAAGGCGAGGGTACGGGTTTATGAAGGTGCAACAGAGCTTGACGTAAATACCGTTACCTTTGGTATACGTGAAACGCGCTTTGACGCAGACCGAGGCTTTTATCTGAACGGCAAAAGCATAAAAATAAAAGGCTTATGCCTGCACCACGACCACGCCGGCGTTGGTATCGGCATACCCGACAGTGTAAACGAGTACAGAATAAAACAAATAATGCGTATGGGCGCTAACGCGGTCAGAATATCGCATTACCCCGCGTCACCTGTCCTGCTTGACATATGCGACAGACTTGGTGTGCTTGTGTTTGAGGAGCAGCGCCGGATGTCGTCCGCGCCGGATGATTTGGAAAACCTTAAAGCGATGGTAAAGCGTGACAGAAACCATCCCTCAATATTCCTCTGGGGTATAGGCAACGAGGAAATCTTCGCGCAGGACAGACCTGAAATGGCCCGCGCTACGGTAACAATGAAAATGGCGGTAAGAAAGATAGATCCGACGCGCCCTATAACATCGGCGGTTGTATGCTGGAACGGCAAGGAGCGTTTTGATAATGCGGCTAACTACGTAAACATCACCAATAACCTTGACGTTATGGGCTTCAACTACTGCCGCAGTGCGTGGGACGACTATCACGAAAGAATGCCCCGTCAGCCTGTAATTATTACCGAAGCGAGCAGCAACAGCTTTACGCGCGGAGCCTCCAAAACAGATGAGAGCAGGGGACAGTATTTTATATACGATGAGGACAATATAACAAAGGTGAAAAGCGGTAAAAAGGCCGTTAAAAAGGATATTGCCGAGAATGAGTGGAAATACTTTGCCGAAAGAGAGTATCTGTCCGGCATATTTCTCTGGACAGGCATTGACTACCGCGGCGAGCCCACACCGCTTGCATATCCTGCGGTATATTCACAGTTTGGTATATTGGACTACTGCGCCTTCGCAAAGGATAATTTCTACTACTACAAATCCTGGTGGACAGACGAGCCGGTTTTGCATATTTTCAAAGGCGAAAATTCCGACGGAACAATAAACGTCTACTGCTACACAAATATGCCTGAAACAGAGCTTTTTATAAACGGCAAGAGCATTGGCAGAAAATGTGTAGAAAAAAATTGGTATCTCGTCTGGGAGCATATAGCGTATGAAACAGGCGAAATAACCGCAAAAGGCTTAAAAGACGGCAAAGAGATAACCGACACAATAAAGCCGCCCGAAACACCTTCTGATATTCTGATAGAACCATACAATAAACCAATCTGTAAGGGTGACGCGGTAATCATCAATATAAAGATTACTGATAAAAATGGCGAAATTGTGGCTAACGCCGACAATGAATTGCGCTTTAATGTGGAGGGCGGCACAATTCTTGGAACCGGCAACGGCAATCCGGCCGACCACGCAAATGAAAAACTGCCAAACCGACGCGCTTTCGGCGGCCTTTGTCAGCTAATAGTAAGAGCTGACGGAGAGAACAATATACGCGTAACAGTGTCATCAGATACAATAAATAACGGTAAAAATACCGAATGTGTTATTTTGTATGAATAATATTCGGATAGCTCTTCCGCAACAAATTTTTATTGACTTTTATGTGACGGTATGGTATAATGAATTTTGTTGCGGAGAGGTGTCCGAGTGGTCGAAGGAGCAGCATTGGAAATGCTGTAGCGGGGTAACTCGCTCGTGGGTTCGAATCCCATCCTCTCCTCCAATAGAAAAATACCGGCATTGTCCGGTATTTTTTTTGTTGGGAATTGCACGCAGACATATTCGCAGCAGCGCGCAAATACGAGAAATTTGGCTGAATTTAAAAAATTGAAGCATATATTGGAATTTTTTTTACAATTATACTAATTTAAAGATTTACAAGCAGAAAAAAATATGGTATAATGTATAAAATAAACTATTTGCGAGGTGTTACAAATGAAGTTAAAGAACAGCAGAATGAAAAAGATTTGGCTTACGATTGCATTTGCCGGATTTATTCTGTTTCTCGTAATGAATTACACAAACGTATTCTCGTGTTTCGGTTTTATAATCGGTATATTGACACCGTTTATATTCGGCGCGGGGATTGCGTTTGTAGTGAATATTCCAATGCGATTTTTGGAGAGAACCGTATTCAAGAAATTTGTTGCTGAAGTACGCGATGATGAAGGAAATCTTACTGTCAAGAGGCGCGGCTTTGTACGTCCGCTATGTGTAGTAATTACGCTTGTATTGGTTGCGGCTGTCGTCACCGCAGTGGTGGCTATTGTTGTACCGCAGCTTGCAACGGCTGTTGAACAGTTGGTACGGTCCGCAAGCGCATCATTGCCGAAATTCCAGAAGTGGGCTGACGAGATTTTCCGCGACAACAGTATGGTAAAGGACTTTATTGATTCGTGGCACATTGATGTGAAATCAATTATGTCAAATATTACGCAATTTCTGCAAAACGGTGCAGGCAGCGCATTTTCAAGCGCGCTCGGCGCGGCGCAGACGGTTGTTTCGGGCGTGTTTACAGTTGTAATCGGCGTAATATTTGCAAGCTATCTCCTTGGTTCAAAGGAAAAGCTGCAGAAGCAGGCAAAAATGGTTATGCACGCTACTATGCCCGATAAGGCAAGCGACTATGTAACACGCGTAGCTAAGCTTTGCTCAGAGACGTTTTCAAAATTCATTACAGGTCAGGGTATGGAGATGTGCATTATCTGCATAATGTTCTTTATTGTGCTCAGTATCGCGCAAATACCGTATGCAGGACTTGTCAGCGTTCTTATCGCATTTATGTCGTTAATTCCGTTTGTCGGTATGTTCTTAGGCTGTGCAATAAGCGCGGTTATTATACTTATGGAAAATCCCATAAGCGCGCTCATATTTGTGGTAATCTTCATTGTATTGCAGCAGATTGAGGGCAATCTTATATATCCGAGAGTTGTGGGAAGCCGTGTAGGTCTTCCTCCGATGTGGGTTATCGTTGCGGTGACCATAGGTTCAAGTCTTTTCGGAATAGCGGGCGTATTATTATTCATTCCGCTTGCATCGGTGATTTACCAGCTTGTGCGTGAATGGGTGCTTCGCCGCCTTAAAGCAAAGCGTGAGAAGGAGCAGCTTTTATCGGCTGAAACTGAAAAAGCAGCCGTTACGGCCGCCACAGAGGTTAAAAGCGAATGAGAATACTGTATTTAGAGTGTAATATGGGTGCGGCAGGCGATATGTTGACTGCCGCACTTTCCGAACTTACTGAAAATGTAAAGGCGTTTGAAAATCGCTTCAATGCGCTTGGTATACCAAACGTGTCGCTTACGCTTGAAAAGAGCGAGAAATGCGGCATTACAGGCACACACGCGCGTGTAACGGTCGGCGGAGAGGAAGAGGACGAGCATATGCACGACCACCATCACGACCATCACGACCACCATCATCACGAGCATCACCACCATACAACATTATCCGACGTGGAGCATATTATATCGCATTTTAACGTAAGCGATACGGTAAAGGAAAACGCAAAAGCCGTATACAAGCTCATAGCCGAAGCGGAGGCGCACGCCCACGGCAGGGAAACAGGCGACATCCATTTCCACGAGGTCGGAACACTGGATGCAATAGCTGATGTGACGGCTGTATGTATGCTTATGGAGGAAATCAATCCCGATAAAATAGTCGTATCGCCCGTAAGCGTGGGCAGCGGCAGCGTAAAATGCGCCCACGGCATACTGCCCGTACCGGCGCCGGCAACGGAGTATATTTTGCGCGGCGTACCGATAGGCGGTACGGATATAAAGGGCGAGCTATGCACACCGACAGGCGCGGCGCTTTTAAAGCGCTTTGCAGATGAATTCGGTGCTATGCCTGAAATGAAGATAATTAAAACAGGCTACGGTATGGGTACAAAGGATTTTGAAAGAGCGAATATGGTAAGAGCCTTTATAGGCGAAGCGGACACAAGCGGCGGTGAGGTAGTGGAGCTCAGGTGCAACATAGACGATATGACCGGCGAGCAGTTCGGCTTTGCAACGGAGGAAATTATGCGCGGCGGCGCGCTTGACGTTTACACCGCGCCGATAGTAATGAAGAAAAACCGCCCCGGCACACTGCTGACGGTTCTTTGCCGCGCCGAGAATAAGGAAGACATTATTTCGCTTATTTTCAAACACACCACAACGCTCGGCATACGCGAATACTCAATAACGCGCCATACGCTCACAAGGCGCGAAACCGCCCTTAAAACGCCCTACGGCACAGTACGAGGCAAGGTGTCCGAGGGCTACGGCACAAAGACTGTAAAAGCCGAATATGAGGATTTGGCTGCCATGGCGAGGGAACATAATATTTCACTTAAAAATATAAAATATGAAACGGAGGAATGATAATGGCATATTTAGGTGAGGAAATTAAAAAGCTCGGCTTCGGTATGATGCGTCTGCCGAGAATTGACGGTGAGATTGATATTGAGCAGTCAAAGAAAATGGTCGATATTTTTATGAACGCCGGTTTTACTTACTTTGATACGGCATACGTTTACGGCGGCAGCGAGGAGGCTGTTAAAAAGTCGCTTGTGGAGCGATACCCCAGAGAGAGCTATCAGCTCGCAACAAAAATGGCGGCGTGGGTAAACAACGGTAATGACGTGACAAAGCAGCTTGAGGAGTCGCTTAAAAGAACAGGCGCCGGTTACTTTGACTTTTACCTTATGCATAACCTTGGCGAGGACAGAACAAAGAAATATGAGGAGCTTGGAATATGGGAGTACCTTGCGAAGAAGAAAAGCGAGGGTATAATAAAGCATATCGGCTTCTCGTTCCATTCAACAGCCGACGACCTTGACACTATACTTACAAGCCACCCCGAAACGGAATTTGTACAGCTTCAGATAAACTACGCTGACTGGGAGAGCAGCAAGATACAGTCACGCGCGTGCTATGAGGTCGCGAGAAAGCATAATAAGCCGGTAATTATAATGGAGCCGGTAAAGGGAGGACTTCTTGCAAATCCGCCAAAGAATATTGAGGAAATATTTAAATCAGCAGAGCCTCAGGCGTCCTGCGCTTCATGGGCGGTACGCTTTGCGGCAGACCTTGACGGAGTTATAGCAGTTCTTTCGGGAATGTCAACAGAGCAGCAGGTGAGCGACAATGTATCGTATATGAAGGACTTTACTCACCTGACAGACGAGCAGCGCGCCGTACTTGATAAAGCACGCGAAGAGTTTATGAAGATACCTTCAATACCCTG
>JAFQYK010000243.1 GCA_017406485.1 Clostridia bacterium | reverse complement strand
TCCAGAATAAGAAGATCGGTATAATCGAAAACGGTTCATGGGCGCCGACAGCGGCTAAGACGATTAAGGCAATGCTTGAAAAGTCGAAGAATTTGACGTTTACCGACACAACCGTAAGTATAAAGTCAGCGATGAATGACGAAACACGGGCGCAGATTGACGCGCTGGCGAATGAAATCATGGCGTAATGCCTAAAATATATTAAAGGAGGAAAAATTTATGGCAAAGTATGTATGCGACGTATGCGGCTGGGAATATGACGAGGCTGCAGGCAGCCCCGAAAACGGCATCGCTCCCGGCACAAAGTTCGAGGATTTACCCGACGATTTTGTATGCCCCTTGTGCGGCGTGGGTAAGGATAGCTTCTCAGAGGCGTAAATTCCGCCCTAATATGGTAAGATGAAATATATCGGCAGAATAAACTGCCGGTATATTTTTTTGCAAGAAAAAAGCACCTCGGCAAGGGGTGATTACCCAAGTCGGAGTGCAATTTGTGGCAAGCGCTGGTGGACGCTTTGTGGGTTACAGCATTGTAATGCTGTACTGGAGCTAACGAGCGGAGTCGAACCGCCGACCTCTTCATTACCAATGAAGTGCTCTGCCTACTGAGCTACGTCAGCATTTTTGTTACATGAGAATGTCCCTCAAATAACTATACCATTATAATATAGTTACAAAAGTTTGTCAATACCCAAAGAAAAAAATTGTATCAAAAAAACTTTGATTTTATGGGAATTTTTCGTGAAAAACCCTTGACAAAGCTTGTTTTTTTTTATATAATCTGATAAGCTGACGTATTATGCGGCGACGTGTAAAATCAGTATATTTCAAGAATTTGGGAGAGTGAAAAAACGATGATCGGTGAAGCCGAAAAGGCGAAGCTTCAGGTCGGCTATAAGCAGGCGGTCAGAGCTTTGAACGAGAATAACGCCGAAAAGCTTTTCATAGCTGAGGACTGTGATGATAAGATGAAAGAAACACTTGCTTCTCTTGCGAATGAAAAGAATACTCCCGTTACATATGTTCCGACAATGAAGGAATTGGGCAGCATATGTGAAATCGAGGTCAGCGCAAGCTGCGCCACAGTTTTAAAGTAGTTATTTACGCTTCGCGCGTGAATATAAATATTCTTACTAAGAAAGGAAGTGTAACACGATATGCCTACATTTAACCAGTTGGTCAGAACAGGCAGAAAGACATCTGTAAAGAAGTCCACAGCCCCCGCTCTCCAGAAGAGCCTGAACTCTTTGAAGAAGAAGACAACCGATAAGAGCTCACCTCAGAAGAGAGGCGTTTGCACCGCTGTAAGAACCGCAACACCGAAGAAGCCGAACTCAGCGCTTCGTAAGATCGCCAGAGTACGTCTTACAAACGGTTACGAGGTAACGGCTTATATCCCCGGTATCGGCCATAACCTTCAGGAACACAGCGTTGTGCTTATCCGTGGCGGAAGAGTACGTGACCTGCCCGGTACAAGATACCACATTATCCGCGGTACTCTTGACGCGCAGGGAGTTAACGGCCGTCTTCAGGGCAGAAGTAAGTACGGTGCCAAGAAGCCGAAGGAAAAGAAGTAATTTTTAAATTATTTCAAACCAAGTGCATATCGGGTTATATTTAATAAGAAGATATATTCGGATAGCGCTTGACGGGATTTTGGATAAAATCCAGAGTACCTATGAGATTCTTTAGTTGGGCTGAGGATTAAATACGGACGCAAGACGCAGTCAGAATTTAGTAAATTTCAAGGCGCAAACCGCAGGCATACTCTGTGTATGCCGAGGAGTTGCAACGAAGAAATTTGCAAATTATGACAAGTATTGTGGGCGGATTTAACCGCAAGACCAACACATTTAGAAGGAGGGAAGTAAAGTGCCAAGAAAAGGTTTTATAGCAAAAAGAGAAGTTTTGCCTGATCCTATTTACAAGGACGTTGTTGTAACAAAGCTTATCAACAACATCATGCTCGACGGTA
>JAFQYK010000242.1 GCA_017406485.1 Clostridia bacterium | reverse complement strand
TTCCTCAATCCTCGCCGTTACGCAGTTCGTATGCGCGTGCTTCTGCGCCGCAACGCCGGCCGTTGAGTCCATCAGCTTTATTATCTCACCACCGTGTACGTTACCGGCGGGGTTCGCCTGCATTGGCAGTACAACCTGCGCAAGCACCGTGAAGGAGTCTTTCATTGTTTTCGTTTTCTTTGCCATTTTTATTCTCCGTTTCTCGCATCGGTAAGCATCTGACGCGCGTGTGACAACGCCAATTCGCTTACCTCGCGTCCGTCTATAATTCTCGCAAGCTCTTCCTCCCTGCCCTTTTCATCAAGCTCTATAAGGGTCGTGCTTGCCATTTCACCGTCCGTGTCTTTTTCTATAAGATAGTGGTTATCCGCCGCGGCTGTAAGCTGCGGAAGGTGGGTTATACATATTACCTGCTTGTTTTTTGCAATTTTACGAAGTTTATCAGCTATACTGACCGCCGCCCTGCCGCTTACGCCTGTGTCAATCTCGTCAAAAATCAGCGTTTCCACCTCGTCTGTATCGGCAAGAATTGACTTTATCGCAAGCATAACGCGCGAAAGCTCACCGCCCGACGCTATTTTTACAAGCGGCTTTAACGGCTCACCGGGGTTGGCGCTTATCAAAAATTCAACCTTGTCCATACCGTTGTCATAGAATTCGTCTGACGCTTCGACGTTTACGCTGAAGCGCGCCTTTTCCATATTCAGCTCGTGCAGCGCGCCCTCGATTTGAGCTTCAAGCTCCGCAGCCGCCTTTTTCCTGAGCGAAGAAAGCTCGCCGCCCTCCGCTTTTAATTTTGCGGTTATCTTTTCAAGCTCCGCTGTAAGCTCAGCTGTTTTTTCATCACCAAGGCGGATGTCGCCAAGCTCACGCTCGGCTGCTTCAAGGTGCTTTAATACGTCTTCTACAGTACCGCCGTATTTTCTTTTCAGGCGTGATATAAGGTCGAGGCGTTCCTCTATGTCATTAAGCTCCCGCTCGTCAAACTCGACGCTGTCACCGAACTCCTTCAGCTCGTGTGCCGCGTCCTCCATTGTGTACATAACGCCGCTTAATGAGTCGTATACCTCTTTTATTTTCGGATTTAATCCGCTTATCTCCGACAGCGCGTTTACGGCTATGCTTATGCCGTCATAAGCGGACTGCACGTCGTCGCCGGAGTAAAGGTTACTGTACGCCTCTCCTACCGCCGTTGTTATTTGCTCGGCGTTTGCGTAGATGTCGCGCTGCTCCTTTAAATCGTCCTCCTCGCCCTTTTGCAGATTTGCTTTCTTTATCTCGTTTATCTGATACTCCAAAAGGTCTATACGCTGCATTTTCTCGCGCTCATCCATTTTAAGCGCGTCTATCTTTTTCTCTATCGCGCGTTTTTCTCTGAGCGTCGCCTTGTATGCCGCGAGCTTGTCCGTTGCATACGCGTAAGCGTCAAGAAAGCCGATATGCTTTGCCGGTGTTAAAAGCGCCTGGTTATCGTGCTGGCCGTGAATGTTTATAAGACGGTCGGAAATATCGCGCAATACGGAAAGCGTCACCGACATACCGTTTATACGCGCTGTACTTTTGCCCTCGCTTGTGAGAGTGCGGGTGATTATAATCTGACCGTCCTCTGCCTCTATATCGTTTTCTTCAAGAATAGCCTCAACAGAAGGCGGCACGTCAAAAACAGCCTGCACTACCGCTTTATCGCTGCCGTAGCGCACGACCTCCCTGTTCGCTCTGTCGCCGAGTATCATATTTATAGAGTCAATAATAATCGACTTTCCCGCGCCTGTTTCACCCGTAAGAGCAGTTACGCCCTTATTGAATTCAACGCTTAGTGAGCTTATTACCGCAACATTTTTTATGGATAAATCTGCAAGCATTTACGTTATACTCCCTCGTTAAAGAGCTTCCTGAGCTTTTCTGTTATTTCCGCCGCCTTCTCCTCGGAAGAGGCTATGATAAGCAGTGTATCGTCACCGGCTATTGAGCCTAAGAACTCGCCGCGCATAGCGCTGTCAACCGACGCTGCAACAGCCGATGCCATACCCGGATACGTTTTTATCACAATATCATTCATAGCATAATCTACACTTCTCACCGTGTCGGTTATCATATTTATTCTTCTGTCAAGCTCCTCGGGTATATCGTTCGAGGACGAATACACGCTGCCGCCGCCGGGCATTGGAATTTTTATCAGTCCAAGCTCTTTTATGTCGCGGGAAACTGTCGCCTGCGTCACATTGAAGCCCTTTTTATTAAGCTCGCCTATGAGCTGCTCGTGGGTTTTTATATTCTGCTCGTGTATAATACGCAGTATCTGTCCCTGTCTTTTGTATTTCATATAAACAACCTCCCTGCTACGACAGCTTACTTATAAGCGTGTCATAGAATGACTGATTTCCGATTTTTATTAGTTTAAAGTCGTACTCCGACTCGGTTATCAGCACCTCGTCTGTTTCCTTTATGTAGCCCTGGATGTCGCCGTCTGCTGTCACTACCGCTTCACTGCCGCCCGCTTCGCTGCTTATTTTTATTTTCATTGTCTTGTCCGACGCGAGTACCGCACTCCTTACAGAGAGCATATGCGCGCAAATGGGTGTTGCCACCAAAAGACGCATACTCGGGTCAACCACAGGGCCGCCGGCTGATATGGAATAGCCGGTTGAGCCGGTCGGTGTAGCGATTATAAGTCCGTCGGCAGTGTAGCGGTTTACCGCCTCGCCGTTCGTGGATAATTCAATGTTTATCAGCTTCTCGCCTACTGATTTTGATACTACAATATCATTGAGTGCGTGAAAAGAAAATCTCGATACACCGCTGCGAATTATCTCTGCGCGTATCATCATTCGCTTTTCGGTTATAAAGTCGCCGCTGAGAAGTGATGATACGGCCTTTTCCATATCGCAGGGTTCTATTTCCGTCATAAATCCTATTTTGCCGAGATTTATTCCGAGAACAGGCACACTCTTCCTCGCGCACTGCGCCGCCTGCTGCAGAATAGTTCCGTCACCGCCGAGTACAATCGCATAGTCGGCTCCGTCATAAATCTTTTCCGGCGATGTATATGAAACGTCAAGTCCCAAAACGCGGTACGCTTCATCCATACATACCTCTGCCCTGCCCGACAAAAACTCAACAAGGCTTTTCGTCACGACAAGGCCTATATCCTTTCCGTCATTCGGAATTACCGCTATTCTCTTCAACTTACGCTTCACCTCAATCTCATTCCTGTATATCCCTTGTATTATATAATATTTTTGAATATTTTTCAATATATTTTATAATTTTTCTTTGATTTGCTTTTTTTATTGCTTTATGGTAAAATATCAGTATCTTGAACAAGGAGAAGTTACGATTATGGCGATTTCCTTTAAGGGTGCTAAGAATTATAAAAAGCATAACGGTCTTGACGCCGGACGCGGGATAAAAACACCTATCCCCTCCGAGATGCATTATTATTCACTGCTGCAGGATGATTTGACGCTCCTGCCAAAGGTTGAAGAAGGCGAGCGTGTTATTTCGGGGCAAAAGATAGCTGATATAGACGAGTTTGACGCTATACCTGTTTTGAGCAGTATTTCCGGTAGGGTTTTGTCGGTTAGCAAATCGCAGATTGCAATCGAAAATGATATGATGTTTGTTCCCTCGCCCGTTATAAGACCTGCAAAAACCGCGGACGAGCTTACGACAAGAGAGATTTTGTGGCTTTTAAGGGAAGGCTGCGTGTTTGAGCCGCGCGAAAATGCTCCGCTTCACGTTTTGCTGGCAAGCAAGCGGGTGAGCGATTGTATTATTGTGTGCTGCTTTGATAGCGACCCGTATGTTTCCTCGCCGCAGGCTGCCGCTATGAATAACTGTGAAATAATACTTGAAGCGCTGAAGGTCGCTATGAGAATTTCAGGTATTACCAAAGCGTTTATTGCAGTTGAGAACGATACAAAAGGAACGTTCGCTGATTTTAAGCGCGCGCTCCGTTACAACCCGGATATAGAGCCGGTTATTTTAAAGGCGCGTTATCCGCAGAGCGACAGCGAAATTCTGATTAAAACCGTAACCGGCAGCGAGAATACGAACGCGCTTATACTATCGCCGGAAACTCTTTGCAATATGCATAGAGTGCTGACCACCGGCGCGCCGGTACTGGGGAAAATCGTCACTGTTTCAGGCGATGAGATACTGGAGCCGGAAAATTTTTACACGCCGGTCGGAGCAACGTGCAAGTCGGTTATTGAAAGCGGCGGTTATTCGGAGTGTGAGCTTGTGATTGACGGCGGAGTTATTGACGGCGACGTAATTACAGTTCCTACACAGTCGGTTACATACGGCACGAAGGCGTTTGTCGCGTTTCACAACAAGAAAAACGTTCCGAAATACAGAAAAAAATTGCTGTGATTTTTCACAGCAATTTTTCATTTTCTGCAACCTTTTTCAAAAGCTCCGAGGCGCAGGCTATAAAATTTTCGATTTCCGCTTCGGTGGTATATTTGTACTCCCTCGGCAATACCTCGCCGTAGTTCATATAATAGTCGGCAATATATTTTATCTGTTTGGTAAGCTGTCCGTTTTCATAGTAAGGCAGATAGTCCTTTACCTCGCCGGCTGCGCGTATGATGTCATAGATTGGGTGTTCGCTTATTTTTTGCAGGTGCGCCGCGTCTATGTCGTTCCAGTCCTTTTTGATTGTGCCTAAAAAATGCGGATCGCGGTCGTATTGCGCTTTGTATTTTATACGCGTTGGCAGGTACATCGTCACCGACCACATTATGTCGGTTAAAAGGTGGATGTAATAGCCTAAATAGAACCAGTAGTCATCGTTACGCTCACCCGTAAGGTACTCGGCGTAGAAGTCCTTATAACGGCAGTCCTTTTTCGCTCCGGACGGCGACCAATGCGTTACCTTTGGCGGCGGCTCAAACTCGCCGAAGCTGTCCTTTTTGCCGTAGCCGCAGTCGGGCGCAACGGAGCCTATCACAAATTCCCTGTGATGTTCTCTTGGTATTTTGTCAAAGAAGCTGCCTGCTATTCGTAAGTGCACTCCCCAAGTTGCCATAATTTACCTCCAAATCACCAGTTTATCTTTGCGGCTTCTGTTAATAATTTTGCCGAGTTTTCTATATCGCTTACGCTTGCCATTTCCGAGATTGAGTGAATATAGCGCGTCGGAATTGATATTCCGCCTGTTTTGACGCCGGCGCGCGTTAAGTGTATTGCTCCCGCGTCTGTGCCGCCGTCCGTCATTATTTCAAGCTGATACGGTATATTATGCGCTTTTGCTGTTTCCGTGAGCTTTGCGCGAACGTCCGCGTCGCAGATTATAGAGTGATCCATTACCTTTATAGCCGTTCCCTTACCCATTGTAACAGCCATTTTCGGCACGTCGGGAAGGTCGCCGGTGTCGGTTACGTCCACGGCTATAGCTATGTCCGGCTCAATCGAGAACGCAGCGGTTTTTGCACCGCGCAAGCCGACCTCTTCCTGCGTGGTGAATACAAAGTATAAATCATTTTCGGCTTCTTCGATTTCCGCCATTGCGTACATCAATAGCGCGCAGCCGGCGCGGTTATCGAGCGTTTTCGATATTACCGTACCCTGCTGAACCGTAAAGCCGCCGACAAATACCGCCGTATCGCCTACGCTTACATTATCCGCCGCGTTTGCGCCGATGTCGATATACAGCTTGTCATACGAGGGCTTGTCCCTAAACGCTTCCTCCTTCGAGCCTATAACGCCCTCTGTGCCGTTTTTGAAGCGGACGCGGAGGTTTACGAGATTGCGCAGGTTAAGTCCGCCTATTCTGTCAAAGTGAATAAGACCCTTTTCGTCTATGTCTGTAACGATTACGCCTATCTCGTCCATATGCGCGGCGAACATTATCTTTTTGCCATTGCCTTTTTTATGCGCAATAAGGTTTCCCATATTGTCGGTATAGACTTCATCGCAGCAGTCCTTTGCGTACTTCTCTATATATTCTCTTATTTCTGTTTCTTCGCCGGAGGGCGCGTAAATCTGCGTCATATCCTCCAACAGCTTTAAAATTTCCATTATATCATTTCTCCGATTTTTGTGAGATATAGTTTTATGAACTGTTCCGTTTCCGATATATCGCCCTTGTTCATTATTGATACGGGCGAATGTGAGTAGCGGCACGGGATTTGCACTGTGATTACTTTTGCATCCGTAATCTGCACTGCGCCGCCGTCTGTTTTGACGGGCGTTATTACCTTGGTCTGCAGTTTTATACCGTTTTCTTTTGCAAGCGCGGTAATTTTATCGGTAAGCGGTCTGTCGGGGATAACTCTCGCGTCCATATAGCTTACGCATACGCCGCCGCCCAAATTTATGCCGCCCTTCTTGCAGTCATACATATCGGCTGTTTCGGCGGAGGATATTGTCAGTACCGCGTCTGCGTTTACCCTATGGGCGGCAATTTGAGCCCCGCGTGCGCCGACCTCTTTTTGCGCGGTGAAGATTGCGTAAAAGTCATAAGGATATTCACCGTTAAGCGCGTTTATAAGCGCAAGGCACGCTCCGGCGCGGTCAAGCGCCTTGCCCTTTACGTTTTCACCGATGTCCGCAAAGCAGGTGTCAAATGTTATATACTCGCCCAATTTGACCGCTTTTTCGGCTTCTTCCCTGTCCTTTGCGCCGATGTCTATAAACAAATCCTTGACCTTTACAACGTTTTCGCGCTCGTCCTTTGTTTGCAGGTGTATCGCTTTCATACCGATAACGCCCTTAACGCCGCTTTGGGTTACTACCTTTTTTGAAACAAGCTTTCTTGGGTCAACTGTGCCGACCGGCTTGAATTTTAAATAGCCCTTGTCGGTTATTTGGCTTATTATAAAGCCCGGCTCGTCCATATTAGCGGTAACGGCTATAATTTTGCCGCTTGCTTTGCCCTTTTTCAGCGCGATTATATTTCCCATAGTGTCTACGGTTATATTATCGGCTTTGTCTTGTATTTCGCTTAATATAAGCTCCCTGACCGCCGTTTCGTTGCCGCTTACAGCGTGCAGCCCGGATAATTTCTTTAAAAGCTCAGCCATTTTGTATCCGCCTCGCTTTCCTTGATAAATTCCGTAATCAGATTTGCGGTTGCCTCCACGTCCGTAACAGCAAGCGTTTCAACCGAGGTGTGCATATATTTTAAGGGGATTGATAACAGCGCTGTCGGTACACCGTCACGCGCGACCTGTATTTCCCACGCGTCTGTACCCGTGTCGCCGCCCTCAACCTCTGTGGAGATTTTTATATTGTGCCTTTTCGCCGTTTCAAACAGTCTTTCCGCCATTTTCGGGTGTATATTCGGGCCTACGGAAACGGCAACGCCGCTGCCGACTTCAAACGCGTTATCGCTGTTGTCGGGCGTTATGCCGTGTGTTACGTCTATCGCGATTGCCATATCGGGATTTATGCCGTAGGCGGTCGTTTTGCCGCCGCGGCAACCGACCTCCTCCTGTACAGCCGCAACGGCGTATACGTCAATGTTAAGGTCTGCGTTTTGAATATCCTTCATCACCGTCAGTATTGCCGCAACGCTTGCGCGGTCATCAAGCGACTTACCGCTGAATTGCTCTGCGCCAAGACTTCCCACCGACTGCGCTATTGTTACGCTGTCGCCAACGGAAACAAGACTCTTTACCGTTTTGGCGTCAAGACCGGTATCAACAGCCATATCTGATATTTTAACCGTTTTGCCGTCCTCTATCATATGCGCGGGCTTTATGCCTATAACGCCCCACAAATCCTTTTTGCCGTGGATAACTACTTCCGTAGACGGCAGTGTCCTTTGATCAACGCCGCCTACGTTGGCTATGGTTAAATATCCCTCGTCTGTGATTGTCGTTACCATAAGGCCTATCTCGTCGCAGTGGGCTTCAATCATCAGCTTTGGCGCGTTTTCCTTGCCGCACTTTTTTACGGCTATTACGCTGCCCAAAGGGTCGATTGTTACCTCATCGCAATATTGCTCGAACATTTCCTTTATTTTGTCTGTTATTCTGTATTCAAAACCCGATATGCCGCGCATATCACTTAGTTTTTTTATAAGTTCTTGCATTAAAATCTCCTGATAAGACGGAAAAGAAGCAAGCAGATTGCCTGTTTGAAAAGCGCCGACGTATGCCTATACTTCAAGCTTTGAAAATAGGTGATATGCGCCGCTTATTTTTCGTCTTATAATTCATTCACTATCTTTTTAAATAAATTTCCGCGCTCCTCAAAGTTGCGGAACATATCGAAGCTCGTGCTTGCCGGTGACAGAAGCACCACATCGCCGTTTGTCGCGCGGCGCCTTGCGTTATTCACCGCGTCCTCGTATGTTCTCGCGCGAAGCACCTCTATATTCTTACCCTTTCCGGTGCGGTTTATTTCGTCTTTTAGCGACTGCTCTATTTTATCGGACGTTGCGCCTATTAAAATCAGAGTCTTGACGTATGACGCAAGCGCGGGGCCGAGGTCATCATACGGTATACCCTTGTCCTTACCGCCCGCAATCAGTATTACCTTATTCGGAAATACACGCAGCGTATTTATTGTGCGGTTCGGGCTGGAATCTATGGAGCTGTTGTAGTAGCGTACACCGTCAAGTGTTCTGACAAGCTCTATACGGTGTTCAACGCCGCCGAACGACTTTGCTATATCTACTACTACCCCATCGTCCACAAGTCCGGAAACAGCCGCTATTGCCGTCATATAGTTCTCGACATTGTGCATACCGGGGATTTTGATGTCGTTTATGTTTAAAACATCTACATTGCCGCGCTTTATCGTGTCGCCGTCAAGGTACACGTCCGCCTTATCCTGCCTCGAAAAATAACGCACCGCGCCCTTTGCTTCCCTGCCGATTTTAGCCGTTACCTCATTATCGGCGTTTACTACAAGAACGTTGCCCTCCTTCTGGTAGAGCATAATGTTCTTCTTCGCGTCAATATACTCCTGATAATCCTTGTGCATATCAAGGTGGTTGGGGCTGATGTTTGTTATAACCGCAATTTCGGGTGATTTACGCATTGTGTGGAGCTGGAAGGACGAAAGCTCAAGGATTACCCAATCCGTTTCCTTCATCTTCTCCGTGTCCGTAAGAAGCGGATTACCGATGTTACCGCCGAGCCACGTCGTATAGCCCTGCTTTGTCATCATTTTGTGGATGAGCGTTGTGGTCGTCGTTTTGCCGTCGCTGCCCGTCACCGCGATTATATGCGCGGGGCATACGTCAAAAAAGACCTCCATTTCACTTGTTACCTTTGAACCGTTTTCCTTTGCGGCAAGCAGCTCGGGTACATCGTAGCGCATTCCGGGGGTTTTAAATATAATGTCGCCGGAAAGGTTTTTAAGGTAATCACCGCCGAGCGTCAGCACTGCGCCCATACCCTCAAGCTCCGCGGCAACCTCTCCCAAGTCCTCTTTGCTGCGTCTGTCGCAGGCGGTAACGTTCGCGCCCAGGAGAACGAGGTATTTTATAAGCGGCAGGTTAGATATGCCTATGCCGATTACCGTTATGTCCTTTCCTTTTACATTTTGTTTGAATTCGTCAAGTCTTGTCATAATTTCAACCTCTTTTAAACGAAAAAGGCAGGATTGCGTCCTGCCTTTTATTAAATACAAATTATTCAGCGTCCGCTTCGTCCGCTGCTTCTTCTGCAGCAGGCTCTGTTTCTTCTGTTTTTTCCTCAGCCTTAGGCTCCTCTTCCGCAGGAGCTTCATCAACCTTCGGCTCCTCAGCAGGCTCAATCTCGATTTCCTCGTCAACCTCTACCTCGGGGTTTGTTGAGTATACGAGAGTTTCAGCGTTCAGGGGAACATCTGTATCGTCTTTTTCTTCCTTTTCCTCGGGGATAGGCGTCGGGATAAGCGCGCGAATTGAAAGGCTTATCTTCTTATCATCCCAGTTTACATCTGTAACCTGAGCCTCAACCTCTTCGCCGATTGAAAGCACGTCCTCAGGCTTGCCGATCTTTCTGTCCGCAATCTGAGAAATGTGAATAAGACCGTCTACGTTCGGGATAATCTCAGCGAACGCGCCGAACGGAAGCATACGTACTATCTTACACTTTACAATATCGCCTATGGCAATCTTAGACTGAGCGATTGTCCATGGGTTGTCCTCAACCTTCTTGAAGCCAAGTGAGATTTTCTTTGTTTCGGGATTGATGTCCTTGATGTAAACATCGAGAACGTCACCCTCCTTGCAAACCTCTGACGGGTGCTTTATTCTGTTCCAGGAAAGCTCGCTGATGTGAACAAGTCCGTCTACGCCGCCGATGTCAACGAATGCGCCGAAGGATGTTAAGGACTTAACAACGCCCTCATATCTCTTGCCAACCTCAGCCTCAGCCCAGAACTTCTCTTCCTTCTCTTTTCTTTCCTCTTCGAGGATTACGCGTACTGAACCTATAACGCGCTTTCTTCTGTCGTCAACCTCTATAATTCTATACTTAACGGTTGTACCAACGAGGCTCTGCAGATCCTGTACAAAGCGGCCTGCTGCCTGACGTGCGGGGATAAAGATCTGTGTGTCGTCTGTTATTGCGATTACACCGCCCTTAACAGCCTTTGTGATCTTGCCTTCAAGAGTTTTATTTGCCTCAAAGGCCTCCTTAATCTTAATCCATCCTTCTTCGTTTATCACCTTTTTACGTGATAAAACTACCTTTCCCTCACCGTCATTAACGCCTACAACATACACCTTTATCGTGTCGCCTACTTTTACTACATCTGACGGCTTAAGTGCGGGGTCGTTTGTAAGCTGGTCTGCCGCAAGCTGTCCGTTGTACTTTGAACCTTTCAGTTCAACAATAACTTCGTTATTGCGGACTTCTGCAACAATGCCCTCCACAATGTCCCCGTTATTCAGAGTCTTGCTTTCCGACTGTGCAAACAGCTCAGCAAAGTTCTCCTCATTTTTTACATTTTCACTCATAGCCTTTACTACCTCCTCGATAATACCGCTCGGCGTTGACGCTCCTGCGGTAATACCTATTTTATTATGTGTTATTTTTGCAGGTAAATCACCTGCTGTTTCAACGTGATAGCTTAAAGGGCAGTTCCTTTTGCAAATCTCAAAAAGCTTTCTTGTGTTGGAGCTTTCCCTGCCGCCAATCACAATCATAACGTCTGACTTTTGCGAAAGTTCATCCGCCTCTTTTTGTCTATCTTTTGTCGCACTACATATTGTATCAAATACAAGGGTACTTTTGCAAGTTTTTTTTATATTTTGTACGATTTCACCAAAAAATTCTCTGTTTATTGTTGTTTGTGCTACAATGCAAAGCTGTTTTTCACTCAATTCCGGCGGAATTTCTGTTTTTATGTCGTTTATTATAAACGCGCTCTCACCACAGTGACCGTTTATACCGATTACCTCCGGGTGTGCTTTGTCGCCGACAATTACGATTTTGTAGCCCTTATCGTAATGCTCCTTTACGATTTTATGTATCTTGGCGACAAAGGGGCACGTAAGGTCAATTACCTGTCTGCCCTCAGCCGCTCTGTACACATTCTCGCCTACTCCGTGGGCGCGGATAACCACCGCGTATTCGGGCGGAATATCCTCAATACGGTCATATGACTTTACACCCTTTTCTTCAAGCTCCTCTATCACCTGTCCGTTGTGGATAAGGTGACCTAAGGTCGCGATTTTATTTCCCTTTTCAATTTCCTTATATACACCGTCTACCGCGCGTTTAACACCGTAGCAGAAGCCGGCTGTTTTTGCTACATCTATCATAAGTTTTCCCTTATTTTCTCTAAAATATTATCAGCCGCCGCCTGTGTTTCCTCTGCTGTCATCTTATTGTCAAAGTCAAGATACACCGGTTCGGCATATGTGACGGTTATCTTGTGCATCCACTTGTATTCGCCCTTTATGCTTGCCGGCACGACAGGTACCCTTGCGCGGTGCGCGATTGCGGCTACGCCGGGCTTTGCCTTTACCTTTTTTCCGTCCCTCACGCGTTTTCCCTCAGGGAAAATAAGCATTGCGCTGCCTTCTTTGAGGATTTTTAAAGCTCCCTTAATCGCACCTATGTCACCCCTGCCGCGTGTTATCGGAAACGCGCCGAGCGATTTTATAAGGCCGCCGAAAAACTTGTTTTTAAACAGCTCCTCCTTCGCCATAAAACGTAGCTTGCGTCCGCTTGTAGTACCTGCCACAACCGGATCCCAATAGCTGCGGTGGTTGTAGGCAATTATTGCGCCGCCCTCCTTGGGTACGTTTTCCTTGCCCTCTATTTTCAGACGGAAAATAAAAAGCATTACAAATCTGACTATTACTAAAGCCACTTTATAAAAAAACATATGATTAGATTGCGCCTGCGGGCGCGGGTTTAAGGTAGCATTTTTGCTTTTAGAAACCTCACCACCTTCAGGTGTTGAGGTTCTAAAAGATAGAACATTTCTGATTAGCTCCTTTATTCTCTCTACAACCTCGTCAAAGGTCATATCCGTTGTGTCAACAAGTGTTGCGTCATCTGTTTGCTTCAGCGGTGATACGGCGCGGCTTGAATCGTTTTTATCGCGGTATTCTATGTCGCGCTTTATCTTTTCAAGGTCACATTCCATACCCTTTTGCGTCATTTCGTCATAGCGGCGTTTCGCGCGCGCTTCTGCCGACGCGGTCAGAAAGATTTTAACCTGCGCGTCCGGAAGTACGGTTGAGCAGATGTCCCTGCCATCCATTATGACGTTTGCCGTTTTCGCCATCTCCTGCTGCATTTTGACAAGTTTTACGCGCACTTCGGGGATAACCGCTATATCTGATGAGCCTATAGTTGCGTCCGTTTCGCGTATGCGAGTTGTGACGTCCGAGCCGTTCAAAAAGATTTTCTGCACGCCGTTTTCGTTTTTAAGCTCTATTTTAATTTCGTCAAGACGGCTTATCAGCTTTTCACGCTCCGTTTTTATATCAATGCCGTTTTCAATCGCAAAAACAGCCGCCGCGCGGTACATTGCGCCGGTGTCAATGTAAGTATAGCCTATATCGCTTGCAACCTTTTTTGAAACGCTGCTTTTGCCTGCGCCCGCAGGGCCGTCTACCGCTACTGAAATGTATGCCATAATTATTTCTCCTTGACTAAATCGGGTCTGAGAGCTTTAGCTCCTCTTAAGTATACGTGGTTGATTTCTTCCTTGGTTTTGTCTGTGTTTATATGTATCATTATACGGATACATTTCTGAAGCGCGCCGTCTATATCCGGCGCTTGCATATCAAGAAGCGGTACAAAGGTTAAGCCAAACTCCCTTGCCGCCGCTGCCGGAAAGACCGCGGTTAAGTCCTTGGTTACCGTAAATATAATCGAGATTGAATCGGCGCGCTTCAGGTCATTTGCATCCTCTATCGCCTTTATAAGCTCCAATGTCGCGCCGATTATTGATTCTCTTGTGTTTTCCTCCGCGGTTGTCGCTCCGCGTATCGCCCGTACTGCCATACTTCCATACTTCCTTTCTGTATTTTAAATTGTTGTTTAGCAATGCTGATGGCGGGCGAAGATTAAGCCTTCCCCTCGAGGGGAAGGTGGCATTTTCGCCCAAAGGGAGAAAATGACGGATGAGGTGTCAAATGTTGTAATTATCAAGTTTTCAGACACCTTGCTACGGCGTTTGTTGCGACGCAACACGCCTACAACGCTAAAGCGTTGTTCACCTCATCAGTCTCGCTCGCTTCGCTCACTAGACAGCTTCCCCTCAAGGGGAAGCCTTTGCGCATCGCCACCAGTTACCCATATAAACAACAATTTATCCACAATCCATATTGTAATTTTCCAAAT
>JAFQYK010000241.1 GCA_017406485.1 Clostridia bacterium | reverse complement strand
TGTTTCTGGTACGCGATCAGGGGCTCGAACCCTGGACACCCTGATTAAGAGTCAGGTGCTCTACCAACTGAGCTAATCACGCATATTGTTCTCAACAACGAGTAATATAATAACACACCAAAAAACATTTGTCAACAGTTTTTTTGAAAAAAATAAAAAAATAATTAAGCAAGAATTGACAAAAAGCGTACTATTTGATATATTATGTGTTGACAGAATTTATTTGAGGTGATTTTTTTGAGAGTAATACTGTTTATATTAGGGCTGGGGCTGGCGCTTGACGGTCTGTACTGTGGCTATACCGGCTCTATGAATATAGGCGAGATGCTGATTGTTGCTGACGGCGTTTTTCTTCTTATATGGGCAGCTTTTTATGACGCGTTCAGGTCAAAGAAATTTTTGCGTTTTCTTAAAACGGCGTTTAGTGTATGTATGGCAGTCTTTATAGCCTATTCCATTGCTATATGCGCTATCGGCGTTATGAATAACTACACGTCGGGCGAGGACTATGTAATAGTTCTCGGCGCGTCCTTGAAGAACAACGAACCCGGTGATGTTCTAAAAACAAGACTTGACACTGCTGCGAAATATCTTGAAGGCAACAAACACGCCAAGGTCATTGTTTCGGGTGCGCGGGACAAAAACAGCTCAATGACAGAGGCGCGTTCAATGGCAAATTATCTTATTGCGGGCGGAATAGATGAAGGCCGGGTGCTGCTTGAAGAAAGCGCTTTTAGTACATATGAGAATTTTCTGAACTCAAGGGATGCGGTTGCTGACGGGAAAGCTGTGTTTGTAACGAGTGAGTTTCACGTTCTGCGTTCTGCTATGATGGCTGACATCTGCGGAATAAAGAATGCCACACACATAGGCGCAAGAACTCCCTGGTACCGGCTTCCGGTGTGCTGCGCGCGTGAACTGCTCGCGCAGGTATATGCGTTCAGATATTACTTCCGGTAACACAAAAACCGCAGAAATGCGGTTTTTCTTTTGCCGGTTTTTCGGCGTGATTTGACAACACGCCAATAATTTAGTATAATATAAAATGAGTAAGATTTTGTGACGAATTAAACGAAGTAATAAGAGAGGTTATAGATTATGAAGAAAATAATATCAGCCGCGCTTATTGCGGCAATGCTTACGGGCACGGCTTCCGTAACGGCAGGTGCGGCGGAAAGCTGGCGTGAGGCGTTTGTTACGCGTATAATGAAAATAATGTCATCCGATCCGACATATAATCACGTTGCTCTTACCGATCTTGACAGCAATGGTATACCTGAGGCGTTTATCCTGCGTGATGGCAAGGACGGCGGTATCTCGGCCGGCTTTACTATGAGCGGCAACTCCATTTCCGCAATAAATGTATCGGGAAACATTATAGGCACTTGCCTTTCGGATATAACTATTTACAACGACAACGGCAGACTTATTTTTGTCGGACGTGAGGTTCCGAGATATTCCTCCGTTATAAACTACTATAAGCTTATGTTTGACGGCAAGGAGCTTACAACCGAAAAAATTCTAAAATCCTACGTTGATTCATATCCGACCGTACCGTATAAGGATATGTACGGCAGGGATTTTCTTACAAACGGCTATCCGAACAGAACAAAGATAAAGAACTTTGTTGACAGCTACGACAGCATCAATACTCTTACCGCGACAAATTCGGACGCGAACTTTATCGTAGACGGTGAAACCGTTGCAATAAACGGCTACACTGTAAACGACTCAAACTATTACAAGATACGCGATATAGCTATGCTGCTCCGCACCACCTCAGCGCGTTTCAACGTTACCTGGGACGATTATCTGGGCGGTATCTCGATCCAGCGCGGTATGAAGTATAACATCGTGGGCGGTGAGCTCAGCAACGAAAAGGAAAGCGCCCTGAACGTAAACCAGAGCAGCGCGCCTGTGTTTGTTGACGGTAACCAGCGTGATATGCTCTCTTATAACATCAATGGCAATACATATTTTAAGATACGCGATATAAGTGATATGGTCGGCTTTACTGTTGACTGGGACGGTGACAGGCAGGCCGTTGTGATAAGAACGGAATAATATGTATAAAATCAGAAAGAAATTGCTCATTCTGATGGCAATACTGTTTGCTGCAGGCAATGTACTTTCGTGGATATTTCCGCGTGACGACGGATATACGCCGTCGGTTGCCGCCGGAGGCGAAACGGCGTCTGTCGAAATAAGCTACGAGCCGATTTTTGAGGGCGCAGCCGAGAGGTTTGTCGCGCACCGCGGCTATAGTGGCTACGCTCCGGAAAACAGTGCGGCGGCGTTTGAACTTGCCGGCAAAATGGGCTTTTGGGGAATTGAAACTGATATTAGTGAAACAAGTGACGGCGGATTTGTTTGTATGCACGATGAAACCGTTGACCGCACAACCGATGGTGACGGTAAAATAGGCGATTATACGCTTGCAGCGATTGAGGAGCTTTCGATTGACAGCGGAAATTATCTCCGCACTACCCAAAACCGCAAAATACCCACATTCGAGGAATATCTTAGCATTTGCGGCAGGTACGGCTGTGTTCCGGTTATAGAAATTAAAACGATAAAAAATTATGACAGCTTTATGGAGGTAATCTATAATAGCGGACTGGCGGGAAGGTGTATAATTACCGGTCCTATAGACGCGCTTAAAGAAGTCAGAGCGAGAAACGGCGAAATACCTGTGTTTGTGATAGGCTATTATCCCGAACCTTACAGCCAGTGTCTTGAACAGATTGCGGGAGTAGGCGAGAACCGCGGAGTTCTTTATAATTATCCGCAGGTCGAGGACTACGTTGTGACCGCTTTGCACAACCAGAATGTGTACTGCGGTGTGTGGTCGATAGACGATGAAGCCACGGCCGAAAAGTACATAGGCTACGGTGTCGACTTTATCGTAACAAACGAGCTTCCGGCAAGGCTCAATCATATGGTCAATACAAATGATTAGGCAAAAAACTTATGCTATTAAAAAAGCTGCTCAATTTGCAGCTTTTTTTCTTGTCCCGGCCTCTTTTTTGGAGTACTCGCAGCCACAGTAATCCTGGCGGTAGAGGTCATATTCCTTTGACAGTTCGCAGGAGCGTTTGTAGCCTTCCTTTTTTTTGAAATCCGAATACAGATATTGAACGCCGTATTTTTCGCTGAATTCTTTTCCTATTTCGTTCAGCTTCTGCGCGTTCTTTAAGGGACTTATGGAAAGGGTGGTGGTGAAGTAGTCAAAGCCGCCCTTTTTTGCTTCGTTCGCCGCCTCTTCAAGACGCAGGCGGTAGCATTTAAAGCACCGTTCGCCGCCCTCGGGAACGTCCTCCAAGCCCTCGGCAATTTTATAGAACCTTTCCTTATCATATTTCCCCTCAATAAATTTAACGGTGCGTTTCAGCGGCATTTCACGTATAAGCCGCTTTTGTTCACTCACGCGGCGGTCAAATTCCGCCTGTGTGTCAAGGTTGGGGTTGTAGTAGAAAACCGTTATATAAAAATACTCCGACAAATACTCCAAAACATAGCTTGAGCACGGCGCGCAGCAGCTATGAAGCAAAAGCGTTGGTGTTTTGCCGGATTTTCTCAGTTCGTCCAGGGTTTTATCTAAAATAATCTGATAATTCTGCTTCATAAAATCTCATCTCCGTTCTTTATTTTATCATATTTTTGCCATATTGTAAACCACGGTTGCAAATTTGACATTGATGTAGTATAATTATATATGTGAAAATTTGCGATAAAACGAAAGGAAGCAAAACTATGCGTAAACTTCTCGCTGTATGGTTTGGCAAAGCGCTGACTGTACTCGGCAAAATAATAGGAAAAAAATCCTCCTCCTCACCCGGCGCGTACGCGCTTAAAATCTGCCCGAACCTGGTAGGAGAGCTAAGTAAGTGTGTGAAAAAGGGCATTATCGTGACTTGCGGCACAAACGGCAAAACGACCACAAACAACCTTATGGCAACCGCGCTTGAAGGGAAGGGCTATTCTGTTTTGTGCAACCGTCTTGGTGCAAATATGCTTTCGGGAGTTGCGACAACGCTTTTGCAGGAAATGAATATTCTCGGCAAGCTGTCGGTTGACTATGCGTGTCTTGAAATTGACGAGGCGTATACGCCTATTGTATTCGACTATATAAAGCCCGATGTGATGGTTATAACAAATCTTTTCCGGGATCAGCTTGACCGTTACGGTGAGATTGATATTACCTCGGAAATAATTAACCGTGCTATCGCAAAGGCGCCTAATGTACAGCTCGTGTTAAACGGTGATGACCCGCTGTGCGTGCAGTTTGGCGAAGGAAGACACTCTGACGCGCTTTTCTACGGTATTTCGGAAAAGGTACTGCCTCAGCTTGACGATACCAAGGAAGGCAGGTTTTGTCCTGTTTGCGGCAGTGAGCAGAAATACAATTATTATCATTACAGCCAGCTTGGTGATTTCTATTGCCCTAAATGCGGCTTCAAGCGTCCGAAAATCGATTTTGAGGTTAAGAATGTGTCGCTTGGCACACCTATGAAGTTCACTATAAACGGTCAGCCTATGGAGATAAACTACAAGGGCTTCTACAACATATACAACCTGATAGCCGTTTACGGCGCACTCAGCGCGCTCGGCGAGAGTACGGACGGCTTTGAAAATCTGCTCGCGGCATACAAGCCGCAGATTGGACGTATGCAGGAATATAAGTTCAACAAGCCTGTCATATTGAGCCTTTCAAAGAACCCGGCCGGCTTTAACCAGGCAATTTCAACCGTCAACACCGACAAGCGCAAAAAGGACGTTATTATAGCGATAAACGACAAGGCAAATGACGGACGCGACGTTTCGTGGCTCTGGGATGTTGACTTTGACAAGGTTGCGGACGAGAATTTAAACACGCTCGCCACAACGGGTATACGCGTGTACGACATAAGTCTGCGCTTTAAATATGCGGACGTTAAGGTTGATTTTATCACAAACGATATGGCGGAGGCTGTCAAAAAGGCTCTCGAAACCGACAGCGAGGTTGTGTATGTGCTGGTGAACTACACCGCGCTTTATTCGACCGAAGCGGTGTTAAAGAAATTGGGAGGTGTTGCGTGATGAAGATTAAAATAATGCACCTCTATCCCGATTTGTTAAACCTATACGGTGATAAGGGTAATATTGAATGTATGCGTAAACGCCTTATCTGGCGCGGAATAGACGCGGAGGTTGTTTCATACACCGTTGACGATACCGGCTTAGATTTGAGCGATAGTGATATACTTTTCCTTGGCGGCGGCTCTGACCGC
>JAFQYK010000240.1 GCA_017406485.1 Clostridia bacterium | reverse complement strand
TAGTATATATAAAATGTAGCATGCCAAAAATTATGCGCTATAAAGACCTTGATTAACTAAATTGGATTTTGCATTTAAAATAATTTCGGCTTGCTTCCTTGCAATACATTCTAAAAAATTGTATTTATGATTTGATATTTTATCTAAATCGTTACCATCAATAGAAATTATAAGAATTTTATCTTGTAAATACAGTTCCCGAGCTGTAGAAAGGTATGTACTGGGAGCTTCTTTTTTGCTAAATATTATTCCATTTTTTCTGTTTGATTGAATTAATATACTATGTAACTTTTCTAAATATGTTATTCCAGGTTTCTTATTTTCATTTTTGCATTCAGATATAATATCATAATCAGAAGGCTCTATGTTTGTTCCGGGTACGCATAATTGATTTCTTGAGTAGCAATCTATCTGATTATTTCCTATTTTGATAGAATTAGCTTTAAAATGTATGCATAAGTTAAACAAGTATCGTACTAAATCTTCCAGTGTATCTCCTTTTTCTTTTGTAGAATCTGCTACGAAGATATCGTTATATAACCTTTGTAACTCTAAATATTCCTGTTGTGAAGGTGAATAAAATAATTCATTAGCTTGCCCGCTATCTAATAATTCTTTAAGTGTATCTTCTTTTGGGACAGCAGGTTGTAATTGTTCTAATGTCTTAAAATAGGTTTCGACCCACTGTCCATCAACAAAAGGGGGACTGTTTAACATATATATTATTACTATATCCTCTGATGTAAGTTCAACATCTTGACTACAATTTACACAGAATATTGTATCTTTGGTGTTATTAATATCATCTATAAGTTCTATCATGTGTCCACAATTAGGACATCTAACTGCATATCCACGCTTCAAAATATTATTGGTACATAGCCATGTTAATAATTTTTTTGATAAATCTCTATCTAATTTATTATCAAATATAAATTGCGATAAAGTGAAAATACTGTTCTGTGTCATTCGGTCAAGATAATAGCTAATTTCTTTTTTCTTTTCTTCACTTAAAAAATCACACTGTAATAATTTTTGATAACACATTTTCAATATCCTCCTGGACTACATATTCCCTAAATTTTAAAATACATACTCCTCTTGAATTAACTGATATATTTACCAAGAAACTTTCACTAAAGTATTTTCTATTCTTTCTTTTCCATTTTAACTCAATATTATCACATTTTTTACTTTTATACAGCATCTTTTTGTTGTCAAAAAAAACTGCTTTCGTTTGTAACGGTTGCGCAAAGCCTGCTACCTGTTCCACTCGTGATGCTTCGTCATCGGTCGCATTTAGTTTAATTGGATAAGCTTCCCTATCCTTTATAAATATCTCCTTGTCTTTCCATATAATAGACAAATATTTTTCTACAATGTTCTGTATATCATCATGTACATCACCCTTTTGAGAATCATTTAAATTACATAAATCCTTTATTTGTTGAGACATTTCTTCAATCATTTCCTCTTGATTATCTAAAACAGCCTGTATTTCCTCTGGGGTATTTGTATATAGTTTTAATAACTCGAATAGTCTATTCTTTAATATTTCTTCTTTGCTATAATCATCATGTGAAAAATTTAATAAATCTGACACTTTTTCTTGTACTTCTTTTACCTGTTTTTCAATAGTCGTAGATATAGCAGTATCAATATTAAAATCTTTACCTGTGTATTGATAAATATTACTTCTTGGTTTCACTTTGATTAATAACCAACTGTTTTCGATATAATACTCGGCTATAACTGGAAAATCAACATCTTTTCTGCGCATTTCTTTTTTATCATATACCGTTAAACGCTTACAATACATGAATACTAATCTCTTACCCAATGTTGATTCCTCAGAAAAAGCATTGATAAGAATAAAGTCTTTTTCATATATATTTGAACAAATGTGTGGCTCAAAATCTTTGTGTATACTCTTTTTTAAAAACATATTTATTTTCTCGTCATCGCTAATTTGCAAAGAAGAGAAATCACTTAAACTTTGACAGCTTAAATAAATATCCTTTATGCCCTCTCTACAAACAGAATCTAACCAATCTAATACTTTATTCTCATTTTCCTTAGATTTCTCACCAAAAGTTTTTAGAGCTTCCCATAATTCATCTTTCTTATCTAAATATTTAATATTCAATTCTGGATTTTCATCTATGAATTTTCTTATCGCTGGAATAGTAACATAATCTTCGCTATTATTTATAAAAATGCTTGAGATTTTCATCATCTGTATCCTTTCAATAATATTATTTACTTAATTTTATCACATAATAAAAAAAATATCAATGATTATATTTTATATGTAATACATATAAGAAAAAGCAGTATAAGCGACTTATAGAGCAAAATGAGCATGATTCAAACAATATGTCAGTAGTGCGAAATAAAAGAGAAATGCGGCACTAAAAAGAACGCATATAAGGGGCGTAAAGCTTCGGGAAAATACTCTCCCCCGAATCTACGCACTGATAAAGAATCCGCAATCCGACAAGCGTTTATTGCGTTCGGACTGATGGGCTGATGTATGACAAAATTGTTTTAAATACGTTGCCAATTTTATAAAAGTAAATTAAAAAAGCTGTTGCAAACAATTGAAGTTTCCAATTCATCTGCGCAGCTTTTTTTGAGAAAATTTATTGTTTTATCTGTTATAAATGAGCCGAGTCACATATACAGTTACGGCTCAATACAAGTGGAAGAATGACACTGATTTAGTGCGTGATATTGTTGCTTATACTCTTATAATATTGGCGTATAAAAAGCTGCAGTGAGTGCTTTTTATTGCGCCATAAAAATATAATTTTGAGGTCATAATTTCTACCCACCGACCTCAATATCACGCACATAAAAGAGCACCCGAACGTAAACACTTTTGCGTGAGGGCAAGAAGCGCCCAAAGCGCTTCGCAGTGGTTCTACCGGCTATGCCGGGCGCAGTTTTGAAACACTTGTGTTGAAAGGCTGCGTCAGAACCTCTTATGCTCTTTTATTGTTTTACCCACCCTGAGGCAGATTTTGACCCAAAATCAGCTCCAACGTAGTACTATTGGGGCGAAAAAGTGTGCATTCAAAATCGAAAAATGCCAATTTTGATGTGTTTTGAAAACACACCTGTGTTTTGCTCACTTTTTGCCCTCGTATTTTGGGCACCCCGATGTGCTTTCCTTGTTTCTGCCCAGACGCGTAAATGCACACGTGCATTTTGAGTGTCTCGGGCGAAACACCTGATGTGTTTTGAAAACACATTTGCTCCTCAGGTGGACACCTTCAGAGCCTTGGTACGTCCCTGTGGCACATTATTAAAGGCTCATTATTTCCTTGCCTATATGGATGGTACATACCCGCCGATTTAGCGATATTAAGCGCATTGTTAAGACGGGATATGTTTGCGCAGCATAGTCAAATATTTTCACGCTGCTCTGTGTTTATTTGTTTCATTCTCGGATAAAGAAATGCACTTTTAGAAATTAAATTTTTTATGCCTATTCAATAAGAAAATCTCTCCCAAACTCTTTCGATTGGGAGAGATTTTATTGGTTGTATATTGCACATTGCTTTAATAAAAGTAACGATTTTTTGAAGTTGTAATTTTTATTTATAATCAATTTAAAATAGTGTTGAAATTGTATTTTTAATGTTTCGTAGTCCTCTGATTTTTATCAATAAGCCGTATCACTACCGCAGAAGTTTCCGCGCGTGTAAGGTTATTCGCCGAACCGAACGAGCCGTCACTGTAACCCGAGATAATACCCTTTGAATACACGTCCGCGACAAAGCTTCTGTAATCCTGAGCTATTGTGTTCCAATCTGATATATCTGCGCTCGCGTCACTGTCTGCGCCCTGACCCTCGCCGAGATAATACATTACGCGGCTTATTATTTTCGCCATCTCACCGCGCGTAATGGGCGTTTCCGCTGCGCCGATGTCATAGTCACCTTCCTCAACAACACCTATATCAAATGCCGCGGTAAGATACGGCTGTGCCCATGCAGCATAGCGGTTTGTCCAGTAATTATAGCTTGATGTGTCATTGTTTGCAAGATACACATAATTTTCCGGCATTGCGTCAAATTCATCATCATAAATAAGCGACATAACGACCTTCAAAAACTCCTCATGCGTTATCTGATTATCGGGGCGGAACGTACCGTCCTCATAGCCGGAAAATGCGCCAAGCTCCGTAATCCTGTTTATATTGCTTATCGCCCAATGCGAAGCGGAAACATCACGGAAGCGGCTTTCCTCGCGGCTTATTACCTCGGGAGCCTCCGTAACGTACGGCTCGCTTGTCGGAGCAGGTGCTTTTGTAGGCTTGGGCGTGACCGTCGGCTTCGGTGTTTTAGTAGGCTCTGGCGTAGAGGTCGGCTTCACAGTCGGCTTTGGCGTAGAGGTCGGCTTCACGGTCGGCTTTGGCGTAGCCGTAGCCGCAGGTGCGGCTGTCACACCCGGACGCGACTTAGTAAATGAAGCCGAGCCGGCGCCGTCGGTTTTCTTATCAAACGTACCGTCCGGCGTAACAAACCTAACCGGCACACCCGATATAGGCGTATTCCAGAACTGCTTGTCACGGCTCAGACGTATTTCACAAACAATGATTTCAGGTAGGCTGACATACTCAAACAAATCCTTGTCATAATCGCTCAGCGTCAGCGTTATAAGACCCGCCCTTTCGTCGCGCTTAACCTCCATACTGCACCTAAGCGCGAGAAAACGCGCCTTCGGCAGAGGATTATTCTGATCATCGTTAATATCGTACGCCCTTAAAAACGAGCTGTCATACACGATTTTTTTACCGTTTGTATATATAAATGTTTCACTGCCATTGTCATTTACAATATGCTTATTGCCATACTCATCCACCGTAGTCTTTTGACCGTTTTCTTTCTCAACAGGTGCTTCTGTTACAACAGGTATTTTTGTTGCATCCGGTTTAGATGTTGTTGTCGGTGTTTTGGTTGCGGAAGGTGTTTCCGTAACTGTTGGTGCTGTCGTGGCACTCGGTTTTTGTGTGGCTGCCGGTGTTTCTGTCACCTTAGGAGCATTTGTAGCAATCGGTGTTTTTACAGGTTGTGGTGTATAATTAACACTTGGAGTATTTGTAGGCATCGGAGTAGGAGTAGGTGTTACTTTCGGCGTTGGTGTTGGAGTAGACACCGGAGTAGGAGTTTCCGTTGGAGTTGCAAGCTCAATCTCCGATCGGCTTACTTCAAAATCCGCATTTCCATTTTCATCTGTATACATTTTAAATGTGCCGTTGGGAGCTACAAAGCATACGGGCACATCCTGCACATTTATTGTTTTGCCTGTATTTTCATAATTGTAAACTTGCACTCGACAGCGAATATCTTCAATATACTTTTCCCAGTTTAAAAGTGTTACTTCAATCGTTTTACCGTCTTTGTCAAGCTCCGCCAAAGCGTCACAGCCATGAAGCTGATATGAAATTTTAGGAAGCGGACTAAGCGGTGTATTTTTTAAATCATACGACTCAGAAAGAGAATCATCAACGGTTGTTTTGGTACCGTTTTTATCCGTATAATGTGCATACGGCGCAGAGAGAGCATATGGCATTGCGGATAACATAACCACTACTACCGCAAAAAGTGCTGTAAATCTATTTAAAACATTTTTCATTCTGACCACCCCTCCTGCATCACATCGTTATCGTAACTGTCCGCGTGTTGCCGTCCCAATCAACGGTATAGCCGGTACATTCCGCGATCGCCCTAAGCGGTACCATTGTACGTCCGTTCATAATCTGCGCCGGCACGGCAAGATCAATCGTTTCCCGTACCGTTGTGCGGTGGCGGTTATTTTTGCCGTAGCTGACATCGGCAAGTCTGCCGATCGTGCTCGCACCTATTTCCATTGTGCACGTATCCCATTTGACCGTTTGCGTATCACCGTCCCAATCAACGGGTGTGTCCATACCCTCAAAAATATTCCTAAGCGGCACAAGCGTAAAACCGTCAACTATAACGGGATACTGTTCGTCAAATCTGATTTCCGAGGTGTTGCCGTCACTCTTTTTCACAAATACGCGAACGTCATTTCCCTTTGATTTATCCTTTGGGATATTAGATGTTTTATCCATATCCGGCTCACCGCCGAAGCATATACGATCACCGCGCTTGATGAAACTGTACGATTTCGACTGACCGTCTCCCTCAATGGTTATCGTATGCTCACCGTCCGTCAAACCGCTTATATCAAGCCCGCATTTATACGGCGCTTCGTCCGCGGAGTGGAACCACTCACCGTCAATTTTATAATTGACGGAAAGATTAGGATTTTTGGGAATAAACGCCAGTGTGTACAGATTTACAACACTGTCCGCATTGGCTATGAGCGTATCGCCCGCGCTTGCCTTATTAAACGCAAATTGCGGATAGCCGTTAAACTCCCTTATATACGCGCCGCAATCTGCCGCTTCGTCAAATATATCCATAGCGTACTGATGACCGGAAATATTATATTTCTCGGCTTCATCTCCTCTATACACATTAAAATAATTGATTACCTTAACCTGCGGGTATTTCATCATCACGCTGTACATCATATTTCTCAGTCTGGGAGCAACCCACTCCTCGCCGGCGCTTGTGGCAACGCCGCCTTCTGAAATCATCAGTGGCTTTTCTATTCCATACTCGTTCATAAATTTTATTATTGGCTTTAATTTGTTCGTCGCCCAGCTGTTTTCACCGGTCATAAAATATATGCTGTCCTTCCATGACGTGTTCGTGTTTCCCTGAAAATATTGATGAGAATAACAACTCACGCCGATCCAGTCCACATACTCGGGGCCGGGATAGTACCATTCAAACGGTCTGTCAAGCGCACCCATGTCGTTAGGCGACCACACAACTGCAAGATTTGGATATTCGTGCACCATATCCGCCACAGTACGGAACACCGTTACATACTCCTGCGGATTATTGCCGAGCGAGGAAACATTCATCTCATTCGCAAAACGGATAAACATCGGCTTACCGTAGGAATTTAGCTTACTCAGCGTCTGTCTTATACCGTCATAATCGACATTTCCAAGACTGTTCACCGTCCAGCCGACTGTCGTTATTATATTGTTATTTTTTACAATATCCTTTGCGGGATAATACAAATCGCCTTGCCAAAACGACTCAATATATGTAAGATAGCCGCCGAGAGGTTTGTAGTCGCTCATTTTGTCAGCCGTCATACCGGCGTACACACCGCCGCGCGGCTCAAATTTTGCGCCATAATACGGCGCACTTTCAATGCTGCCTTCCACATACAGTTCAAAATCCGTTTCACTTACCATTTTTGTACGTTCATTCAGCAGTGAGCCCCAGTCCACTGCATGAACAACAGGCATAAAAGATGCTAAGGCTGTGATTGATAATAGAATTGATAGTATTTTCTTTTTCATAATTATCAGCCGTCCTTTACTGTGTTGTAATGCTTTCGTTGTCCAGAACATTCATTAGCGGCGCAAAATGTCCGTCCCATAGGAAAAATTTATATGTATCGGCTTGCGGAACGTTTGAGGTAATCGTAATTTTACCGTCCTGAACCGTACTGTTTTTGGCTGTAGTTAAGCCTGTAAACCGTCCATTCTCGTCAAATTCCGCTGTGTAAAGCTGTACGCTTTTAAGCTCGTCAGCACGCGCTATGTCCTTTACTTCAACAGTGAAGGTGATGTTTTCACCCTCCACCTTGTAATCAACATTACATTCAAGCGGTGTGTACGGCACGGGAGTCGGGTCAGGCTCCGGTGTTGGCGTGACATCATCGGGTATTGATGTGATGTTATAATGAATAATAGCGTTGCCTATATAATCATTACCTACTGTACCTATATTTACCGCTCTCCATTGTTCCGCATTTCCTTCGTAATATATATCCGAAAGAGCAGTGCAATTTTCAAAAGCATTGTTAGCGATATTTTGAATACTGAGCGGAATAACAACAGATTGCAATCTGCGGCAGCTCGAAAACGCCGAAGATGGAATACGGTTTATACTGTTGGGAATAGTTATGCTTGTCAATTTTGTACACGTTGAAAACGCAGATACACCAATAGTGGTTACTGTGTCGGGCATTGTGATACTTGTTAGTTTTGCACTGTTTGAAAATGAGTAAGCTCCTAATTCCGTAACACTGTCCGGTATTATATATTGTGTATCACTTATGCCCTTCGGATAAAGAATTAGCTTGGTTTTGTCTGTGCTAAACACCGCGGAGCCAATATTAACATAAGATTTGTTTTCCGGACTCACATTAAAATGTGTTATAGTACCGCATCCCTGAAACAGCGAAGGATGAATAACCGTAACATTATCCGTAAAATTAACATCAGTTAAATTTGTGCCTTGAAATGATTGTTCTCCAGACACGTTGCTGTCAATTATAACCTTAGTCAAATTTTCGCTATTCTTAAATATCGTGCTTCCAATTTCTTTAACGGTGTCGGTAAATTTTACTTCTTTTGCATATTTAAACGGACATCCCAAAGAACCTGTTGAACATTTTTCACATTCCATTACAACCTTTTCTAAATTACTGCATCCTGTAAATGCCAAACTAGATATGCTTACTACATTTTTTGGAATTGTTATGTTTTTTAGGCTTTCACAATTATAAAAAACATCACCTTCTATCAGTGTTAAACTGTCCGGCAAATGAACATTAGCAATACTCGTACAATTATAAAACAAATTGCTGTTGAGCTTTGTGATACCGTCTTCTATAAAGACACTCTTAATATCAGTATTGCCGAAAAAAGGTGAACGAACTGTATAACCGTAAATGCTGTACCGTTGAGTCTCACCCGTACCGCTTATGGTAAGCGTTCCTTGGTCGTCAAGCGTATATGTAACGTTATCGCCGCAGCTGCCTTGCTCCACAATTTCTGCATTGGCTACAAGCGGCAGACAAAGAAGCAAAGTCAAAACCGCAAACAGCATAATAAATCCCTTTTTCATAATCAATCATCTCCTTGATGTAAACTATCTCTGTCTGCTCTGACTACATCCTGTGAAATGCGTCATTATCCATATTTTAATTTTGTTAAGTTTAATTCATCGTCTCAATTGTGGCTCCTGAACTGCTTGTATCGTTAACTGCAGGTACGCTTTCCTCAGTTTCCGGCGCCTGTATGC
>JAFQYK010000001.1 GCA_017406485.1 Clostridia bacterium | reverse complement strand
TTTGCCGTTTCGTAAATCTCCGTAAGCTGTGTCCAAAAATCCTGTCTGTAGTCGCTCTCGGTGTACTTCGCGTATTCCGTGTCAAGCCTTGAAAGATACTCCGCTCTTTCCTCTGTGCTGATTGCAGCCTGCAGCTTTGTCACAACAGGGAACGCTGTGGTCTTTGTTTCGCCGTTTACCGTTACCGAAGCCGTGATAAGCGCGACACCCTCCTCGGTGCCGGCTACGATCTGTCCGTCCTCATTAACGGCCGCGATATTGTTATTTGAGCTTGTGTATGTAATATCTCCGTCCGTTAGCTCATACGGTGTTTCATCGGTCATATAAACGCTCACCGACGGGTCTATTGTTGTTATCGGAGCTGTTTTGTTTGCCGTCTTGTCATACGCGCCTGTTACCTTTATGCCGGAGGGTACGGCGTAGATTGTCTTGATTTTTCTCGCCGGATTGCCCATTATGGTAACGTCGGCCGTGAGTGCGTTATCCAACGCATTCTTTCCGGCATACAGTGTGTACGCGCCCTGAGGTATGTAATTCTTCAAGTCGTCCTCGCTCCAGCGCGAAAGCGTGCTTGTGTCAACCTCTATCTGCACCGTCTTTTTCTCGTTCGCGTCAAGCTCCACCGGCTTGAAGCCTACAAGCTGTCTGAGCGGAAGATTTACGCCGTCGGCAGTTGAATGCTTCATATAAATCTGAACCACTTCCCTGCCGGCTTTATCGCCCTTGTTCAGGACGTCTACGCTTACGGTGATTTTATCACCGCCGGAAACCGACGCGTTATCAAGGCGCAGGTTTGAGTATTCGTATTCACTGTAGCCGAGTCCGTAGCCGAACGGATACTGCGGCGCATTGCCGTAGTACATATATGTTCTGCCCGGCCATACGAGCGTGTCGCCGTCCTTTTTCTGCGCTAAGCTGTAATCGGCCTTTGTATAGGTTATCCTTGTTGTGCCGTTCGTGTCATAGGCGGTTTCACTTTTGCCGCCGCTGCCTACCGGCATTTTCGTAAGGTCCTCGGGAGCATACCACGTTGTTGAAAGCTTACCCGACGGATTTACCGTGCCCGAGAGGATTTTCGCGAGCGCCTCGCCTTGCTTCTGACCGTTGTAGCCCGTCCATAAAATTGCGCGGCACTTATCCTTTATCGCGGTAAAGTCCATCTCACCCGCGCTCTGCGATACAACGACGGTCTTGGAGCCGAAATCGTCGCAGATTTTTTCTATTATATCCCTGTCACGCTTCGGCAGCTTTATTGAGGTTCTGTCGTTCGACTCCTTACAATCCGTGCGCTCGCCGTCGCTGTCCTTGTCGCCGGTTGCCATTGTGGACGAGTATGCTATGATTATGTCCGCGTCGCTGAGTTGTTGCTCGTAGCTTGAATACTTGTCATATGTAAAATCGGAGTAAGGCGTAATTGTGAGATACAGCGTCTTGCCCTTGCCGTTATAGCCGCCGTCCGCGCCGGTGTAATCCGCGGTGTAGTCCGTTGCCGATGCGGCGGAATTGGCTGTTTTAACTGTGGATACCACAAGCGTGGGGCTGTCGTAGCCGACGTTCAGTATACCGCCTACGGAGCCGGACGGTACCTCAATATTTGCCCTTACGTTTACGACCTTGTCAAAATCAACATTCGCCACCTCAACCGAAAGCGCAGAGGTCGCGCCTGTTATTTTGCCGCCTGACAGCGTTCCGCCTGTTACCGTTGCGCCGGAGAGGTCTATGGTCTTAACCGTATTCATATTTTTGTCCAAGAAGGTAAGGCTGTTTATGTTCATTAT
>JAFQYK010000239.1 GCA_017406485.1 Clostridia bacterium | reverse complement strand
ACACAAGGAAAGGGTACCAACAGATATGCAAAACAAGATATATACAATTTGCTATCAACAATGACAGATTAAAGAAAAGAGGTCGGCTATCGCTAACAGACCACTATCTAAAAGTACATACTGAAATATGAATTGAACCGCCGTGTACCGAACGGTACGCACGGTGGTGTGAGAGGGGCGAAGCTCATTAAGAGTTAGCCTCTACTCGATTGTCGTATTATAAAATTCATTTTCTCGGCAAAAGAAAATGCACCACGTCTTGTATTCGGCAAAAATGAGGTGTATAATATAGGCATAAAGCAGTAGTAGTTAAAGAGATAGTAGTTAAAGTGATAATATTGTCGTGCAATGACATAGTTAGCACAATATTGATTATATATTCTATTATTTTATTCTACGGGTAGTTTGACGTTGTATTACGGCACTCTCGTAAAAAAATGGCAATATCATAAAGCGGTATATTGATAATAGAGTTTCATCTTTCCCCCCAATTTGAAAAACTACATAACAGGCGCGTTGCCGTTTTCGCGCCTCGTTATAAATTTGGGGACACTAAAACATCTGATTCGTCTTTCTATAACAGAACATTAGATATAATACTCTGTTACAGGCAGATGAAGTCATGTGCCTGCTTAATAAAGACTGTGGCGGTTGAACAAGGGACACTAAAAAGAAAACGCATAGGAAATGATGCGAAGAATAAAGAGTGATCGGATACATTCCGTCATGTACAATAGCTGGAGATTGGATGCGCCAAGACGCCTCATACGCCGAGCGGTAAACATTATCAATCAAAATTCAGATGGCAGTCTGAAAAGCGATGAAGGTCATGCGGGACAGTGATACTTCTGTCCAGCCGTGGAAGCGAAATGCTTGGGGCGCGGGAGAGTCGGGGACAGTTCGGGCGGTTGCCGGAAAGGTTAGAATCCTATGGAGCAGCTTTGCAGGTTGCCTTCTGTTTGCTCGGTAAATACAGATTTGTCCGTTTTTCTTTTAGACAAGCAATTATTGAATTCTATACACTATAATAATATAGTAGAAAGTATAAATAATAATTGTAAGAAAGAGGAGGTACAATTGTATGAAAAGCAAAATTCCGCCTGTGAACAATTACGCGGCTTTTGTAGTATTACCTAAACCGCAGGAGGAAACGTCTGAAAAAATAAAAAAGAACTTCGTAAAAATTATTGCGCGAGAAATGTCGAATTATACTTGGAATTAGTACATAAAATAGTTATAATAGCAGTAGGTTGTAATATATTGGATTACCATAACCGACTGCTTTTTTTATAGGAGGGTTTTATGGCAGTCAAGTATTTATCAGAAAAGAAAGCATTAGTGTATGCGAGAGAAAGTAGGGATGATTACGGAGAGAAATATGAAAGAATAGAAACCCAAAGAGATATATTGCTTGAATTTTGTGAGAAAAACGGAATAAAAAATATCGTTGATGTTATTATGGACGATAATATGTCAGGCACTTCGTTTGAACGTCTAAATGATATAAAACGAATGATGGCAAGTGGAGAAATTGATGTATTTATTTGTAAGGATGCTTCAAGGTTAGGCAGAAATCTTCTTGAAAGCCTCAAATTCATTGAATTTGCTGAAGAAAAAAATGTTGAGATTATGTTTGAGAGCGAGGTCTTTGATCCCGAAATATTCCCATTGATAGCGTGGTTTAATGAACGCAGGGCAAAGGATGACAGCGTAAAAATAAGAAGAGTATTAAGGCATAAGCTTGAAAACGGCTTAGTGATTGTCGCACCGTTTGGTTATAAAAAAGAAAATGGCGTAATGGTTCCGGAGCCGAATGCGGCGGCTGTTGTGAAAAAAATCTTTGAGATGGCATACAATGGAAGCACCTGTCCGCAAATAGCAGACTATCTTAATGTTATTCACGCATTGACACCGTCTGAGGGACATAGCACAAAGCGAAAAATTCAAAATCCCATATGGACGCGTGACAATGTAAGGCGTACGCTAAGAAATCCTACATATATCGGAACACATATAGCAGGTAAAATCGAAAAGATCAGCTTTAAGAGCAAAAAATACAGGCGTGTTCCGGAGGAAGATTGTATTGTAATACCAAATCATCACGAGGCTTTGGTAAGCGAGGAAGTGTTTAATGCGGTACAGCTTGATTTGAGAACATTTAAGATAAACAGCAGAAAACCGTCGCAAAATCCCTTTACCGGATTGATGTTCTGCGGAAGATGCGGAAAAGCTGTTTTATTAAGATCAAGAAAGGGTACATTACCTGTAAAATATGTATGCGCTAAGCATAATCGTGAAGGCTTAATCAAGGATGAACTCCGTGAAGGCTGGGGTTGTAACCCTCATGCAGTTTACTATGCTGACCTTAATAAAATGATTATGGATTATGTCAGCCGCTTTATGGATGATAATGATTTTAAGAATGAGGTGCTTAATTCTATTATGGAAGGCAATGACCTTGGAAAGCTCAGGATTATGATTGATAATCTTAAAGAGCAGGAGAGCAAGCTGCAAAAACGGTTTGATATTCTGTACGAGGACAGATTAACAGGTATTTTGCCTGAGTTTATGTTTACGGAGAAGTCACAGCCGGTTCTTGACAGTCTTAATAAGGTGCGTGCGCAGATAGAAATATACAGCAAGGAGCTTAAACGGGAAAATAGTATGGAACCTGCCAAAATGTATGAAAGCTGTATTAAGAAGATATATGAAAACGGTTTATCAGCCGAAGCATTAAAAAAACTGTTTGTAAAAATAATTATTTATGAGCCGAATGAAATTACGGAAAAAGATATGAAGGATTATAATATTCCGGAAGAGCAATATAATGTACTGTTAAATCAGGGCGGATACTTATTCATACAGAGATCGCCTTGGAATTCGATTATTTTAGACAAACAAAGACTTTAATTTCTTTAATTTACTTATTCTTGTGATTTTTAATTAACATTATTGCGTGAAACACATCCGGGAAGTTATGTATGCCAATCGCAAGCGCAGTCATAAATCCCATACGCTTAAGCGCGACCGAGCGGCTTTCCTTTTCGGTGAGGTTGCCTATGTCGCCCTCGGCGGATGGCACAAAATAATCAATAAGACCTATAAAAATAATGCCGCCGAAAAAAGCTGCCGCGGCAAGCCAATAGCCCCAGGTGTCGCCAAAATCCGCGGCAAGGTAATTACGGCTTTTTTGGAAAATTTCAATCATTGATACGTATATCATAACTCCCGCGCTAAAACCAAGTGACGCGGCGAGAAATTTTGTATTAGTAGTTTTTGCAAACAGCGCGATAACACTGCCGACGCCTGTCGCAAGTCCGGCAAGAACGGTGAGCGACAGGGCGAAAAGTACTTCTGACTGCAAATAGATCATCTCCCCAATTTTCTTTCTCAAATTTAGAATATGAAAACGCCGCTTTTTTTGTCACCGCTTTAAAAGTGAAATGTATAAAATTTGCATAGTGGCATATTTTAAATCAGGGACACTAAAATACGGAAGTGATATGTATGAAAAATTTCTCAAACAATAAAAAACCGCTCTCTCAGGAGCGGCGCAAAGCGGACACAAGACCGGTTTTTCCCAAGGCGAAAAGAAGCGTAGCCGAAACAAGATATAACTAAAAAAGCCGCCCTTTTTTGGGGGCGGCTTTTGTCAGATTTGTTCATTTAAAATATCCTCAAATGTAATTTTTTCAAACTCATTTGCGATTACGAGCTGAACGCCGAACAACTTTTTCTGCACCTTACAGACGCCGTTGTTGCGGCAGTTTTCGGGGTTTTCGAAACATTTATTTATCGCGATTTTTCCGTCAATCGTTTCGATAACCTCGCGCATAGTTATTTCGGACGGCTTACGGTTTAGAACGTAACCGCCGTTCACGCCGCGGAAGGATTTTACAATCTTCGCCTGAACGAGCTTTCTGAGTATTTTAAGAGCAAACCGATAGGGAACATCGTTTTTATCCGCTATTTCCTTTGCGTCCGTCTGTTTGTCAATTGTTGCAAGCATCACGACAATTCTCAAAGCGTAGTCCGCCTCGCGTGTTATTCTCATACCAATTCCTCCATAATCCCCAAAATTTCCTCTGCATAGGAGTCGGGTGTTCTTTCTTCTGTAATATGAATTTTGCGGTCGCAGTTGTCGTAAAAGGGCTTTCTATCCTCAAATCTTTGCCTGATTTTATCAATGCTCTCACCCTGCATCAAAGGCCGGGACGCGCGCGCTTTTTCGACGCGGCTTTCGATTACGGCAAAATCAGGGTCGAGGTTTATAATAATACCGTTTTTTCTTAGCGTAGCAATATTTCTTTTGTCGAGTACTACGCCGCCGCCGGTGGCAATAACGAGGTTGTCTCTTAATGCGGCCTCCTTGACGCATTCGCGTTCTAAAGCGCGGAAGTGCTTCTCGCCGTATTTAAAAAATATCTCGTTAATGTCCATTCCTGTTTTTGTTATAATCATCGAATCGGTGTCCTCAAAGGTGTAGTCCGAGCGGTCTGCAATAGCTCTGCCTATTGACGTTTTTCCCGTTGCCATAAAACCCGTAAGGACAATGTTCATCTTCCGAACACCTCTTTCCGAATTCTTTCGCCCATATCATCGGGGAGCTTTGTGCCGGTAAACAGCTCGTACGCAATTATGCCCTGATAGATAAGCATACCGAGTCCGTTTATAGTTTTTGCACCGCGTTTTTTTGCCTCGGCTAAAAAAAGCGTTTCGTCGGGATTGTAAATCATATCCGCAACGGCGGTGCTTTCGTTGATAAAGTCAAGGCTGTCTATTTCCGGTATGCTTTCGGTAGGGAGCACGTTCTCCTGAGGCTCCATTCCTGCCGAGGTGGTGTTTATGACAATGTCGAATTTCAGAGCGTCAGCATCCGTCTTTATCTCAAAGTCCTTTGTCTTTAATATATCATCTCTTAACGCCTGAGCCTTTGATTTTGTACGGTTCAGCACTGTTATTTCCTTTGCGCCGTGGTCAATAAGACGTATAATCGTCGGACGCGTCACACCGCCCGCGCCGATTATTAAAATTTTGCTGCCGCTTATCTTAACGCCTTCAACCTCTAATGAACGGCAAAAACCGTCCGCATCGGTGTTGTGACCTATAAGATGGCCATCCCTATTCACAATGGTGTTAACCGAGCCGAGTTCACGCGCGGTATCGGTAATTTCATCAAGGTACTGCATAACATTGACCTTGTGCGGCGAGGTTACGTTAATGCCCTTTATATCAAAGGCGCGAAGTCCTTCAATAGCCGCACCCAGGCGCTCCGGTTTTACGTGCCAGGCTGAATATACGTAATTGTTATGTACCGCTTCAGATATGAAGTTATGCATATTCGGCGAGAACGTGTGCTCAATCGGATCGCCGATTATGCCAAGCTGATGTGTGTGTCCGTTAATTTCAAACATAATTTATACCTCTTTGGTTGTATTTGACTTTATTCTACCACAAAAAAATAAAAAATTCAATATGATGTTCAATTATTGTTTGTGTGTAAACCTTGCGGCTGCCGTTTTCCCGCGCGGCAAAGTAAAGCCCAAGCGGGGACTGCCACCGTACGTCGGATAATCCTTACGGGGATAGGCTTGGAAAGGGGCGTATGCGCCCTTTCCAATGGCTTTTGGTACTTTTGTCCACACAAAAGTACGTAATAAAGTTTATGTTTTGGATTTTGACCTGAAAATAATTGCAATCAAAAATCCAAATACTAGAGCGGCGCATATTCCGCCTGCGGTTGCCGTCAGACCGCCTGTAAAAATACCTGCAAAGCCCCTTTCCGCAACAGCCTTTGCCACGCCGCGGCAGAGGTTATACCCAAACCCCGTAAGCGGAACCGTTGCGCCCGCGCCCGCGAAACGCACGAACGGTTCATATACGCCGAAAAACTGCAATATAACACCGCTTACAACGAACGCAACAAGAATACGCGCCGGTGTGAGCTTAGTCTTGTCAATCAAAATCTGACCTATAACGCATATAAGTCCGCCGAAAACAAAAGCCTTAACAAAATCCATTTTTACCCCTCCTTCTCAATCTCAACCGCGTGCGCAATACACGGAATACTCTCGCCCTGCTGTACAATCATCGGGTTCATCAGCGCGCCTGTCGCCATAACGAGCATCCTTCTCAATTTGCCGCGGTTTATTTCTTTCATAATGTGTCCGCATAAAACACTCGCGCAGCAGCCGCAGCCGCTTCCGCCGGCGTGGGTGTCCTGTTTTTCGCGGTCAAATATGAGCTTTCCGCAGTCGTTGTGGATATTGCGGAGGTCATAGCCTTCCTTTTGCATAAGGTCGATTATAATATCCGAGCCTATATGCCCCAGATCACCTGTCAGAATAAGGTCGTAATCCTGCGGTTTTGTGTTTGTCGCCTTAAAGTGCGCCAAAAGTGTGTCAATCGCCGCCGGAGCCATTGCCGCGCCCATATTGCTCAAATCGTTAATTCCTTTGTCTATGACCTTGCCGCTCGTCACAGCAGTAATTCGCGCCATTCCTTTTTCGGCGGAAAGTATAGCGCAGCCGGAGCCGGTAACCGTCCACTGAGCCGAAGGCGTGCGTTGACCACCGTATTCGAGGGGATTGCGGAATTGTTTCTCCGCGGTACAAAAGTGGCTTGATGTAAGGCACATAACATTGTTTGCAAACCCTCCTCCTATAAGCATACTTCCGATTGAAAGGCTTTCCGTCATAGTTGAGCACGCGCCGTAAAGTCCTAAAAACGGTATATCCATATCACGCATACTGTAATGCGCGCCTATGCACTGGTTTATAAGGTCGCCTGCAAGCGCATAGTCGATTTCATCCTGCTTCATACCTGCCTTATCCAAGGCTTTGTACGCCGCCTTTTTCTGCAGCGCGCTCTCGCTTTTCTCCCAGGTCTTTTCACCGAGCGTATCGTCCGTCAAAACCTCGTCAAATTCCTCGCTTAAAGGCCCTTCTCCCTCTTTAACACCCACAATCGCCGCCGTTTCGCGTATATAAACAGGTCTTTCGATTTTTATTGTCTGTCTGCCGATTCTGCTCATAATCTACCTCACCATTCCCAATATCCAATATAAAATTCCTGCCGCCCAGGACGCCAGTGTTCCGTACAGTATAACCGGCCCTGCAATCGTAAAAATCTTCGCGCCTATGCCAAGCACCATACCCTCTGTTTTGGCTTCTAAGGCGGGTGACACAACAGCGTTTGCAAAGCCTGTAATCGGTACAACCGTACCGGCGCCGGCGTGTTTGGCGATTTTCGGGTAAATATCCAGTCCTGTAAGAAGCGCGGAGGCGAATATAAGTGTAACAGATTCAAACATAGCCGCCGTTTCCTCGTCAAGCCCGAGATTTGCAAAAAGCAGCATAAGCCCTTCACCTATAGTACATATAAGACCGCCTATCAGAAACGCCTTTATACAGTTTTTAAGTAGTGTTGAGTTCGGCGTTTTCTTTTTCACATATTCGCCGTATTCCTGATTAGTCATTTCATTTCTCATAATTTTCTTACAAAACCTCCTTTGATATAGTTTTCCGATATAATCAAAAATTATTAACAATTTTTAAACTTTTCTTATAGCTGTTGAAATTTTGCGGTATTTACTGTATACTTATAAAATGTAGAAGTATGCGAAAACGGAGAAGAAAGATGTTCGGTTATGTGACAGTTTGCAAGGAAAGTCTAAACGAAGCGGATTTTGAAACGTTCCGCGCATATTACTGCGGGCTTTGCCGGGAGATTGGCAGACGCACAACGCAAGCTGCAAGGCTTGGTTTAAGTTACGATATAACCTTTCTTGCGATTATGTTATCCTCGCTCGCGGACGACGGCGGTATAGTTATGAGAAGCTGCGCCGCCAAGGGCTTTAAAAAGCGCGGCTTTGTTGAAGGTGACAGGGCGGTTGGGTATGCGGCGGATATGGGTGTTTTGCTCACATATCTGAAGCTATCGGACGACTGGAACGATGACAGGAGCATAAAGGCGCTATCTGAAATGCTGGTTTTTAAACGCGCGGTCAATAAGGCAAAAAAGCGTTATCCGCATATATATGAGGAAATAAAACGTCACCTTGAAGATTTAAGCACGCTTGAAGCGGCGAAAAGCGGTTCAATAGATGAAACGGCGGACTGCTTTGCAAAAATTCTTGAAACGCTGTTTGCACCCGATTTTATAACAGATGAAGCTGAAAGACGTGCGCTTGCGTGGCTCGGCTACAACATAGGCCGGTGGATATATATTATTGACGCGTATAACGATATAGAGAAGGACAGAAAAAAAGGCAGCTACAATCTGTTTTTGTGCCGCGAAAGCGTTGACAAAAACGCGGTGGATAAAAGCCTTACCTTCACTCTTGAAAACGCGGCTTCGGCATACAATTTACTAAAGATAAAAAGAAACGGCGCCATACTTGACAATATCTTGTATGACGCGCTTAAATTAAAGCAAAGAACGATAATGGGAGAAGCAAATGAATCCTTATGAGGTACTGGGCGTAAGTGAAAACGCCGATGAAGAAACAATCAAAAAAGCATATCGAGAGCTTGTGAAAAAGTATCATCCCGACAAATATGTCAACAATCCGCTTTCTGACCTTGCGGCGGAGAAGATGAAGGAGATAAACAAGGCGTATGATATGATAATGAATAAGGGCGGCGGACAGGGCGCCTCTTACGGCTCGCAGTCCTACGGCGGCGCGAGAAGCTACGGTGGTGCGAGAAGCTATGGCGGAGGTCAAAGCTACAGTGGACAGGCGAGTTTTGCGGCGGTACGAAATCTTATTTCGCAGTCGCGCATAACAGAAGCTATGAGTATGCTAAGTAGTCTGCCGCGTACAGCGGAGTGGTATTACCTTTCGGGAGTTATACGGATACAGTCCGGCTGGTATGACCAGGGCATTAGCTTTCTGCGGACGGCTGTGCAGATGGAGCCGGGCAATCAGGAATACCGCGACGCGCTCAACAATGTTGAAAGCCGCACAAATACATACAATACAAGCACAAGCGGGAATTCAAACAGCGGCTGCTGCGGCTGTGACACCTGCACACTCTGCACATCAATGAGCTGCTGCTATTGCTGTTGTTAAATAATATAGACGGAACGGAGTTTTGAGAATGAGTAAGGAAAATACAAATGAGGTCCATATCACTTCCATCGGCGGACAGGCTGTTATGGAAGGCGTTATGATGAGAGGCCCATACAAGACGGCTGTCGCGGTGAGAAAGCCGGACGGTGAGATTGAGAGAAAGGTTGAGGACAACGGCGTTAAAACGCGCTCTAAGTTCTGGCGTCTGCCGATTATCCGCGGCTGCGTCAATTTTGTGGACAGCCTTGTTATCGGTATGAAGGCTTTAATGTACAGCGCGGAGTTTGTTGATATAGAGGGCGACGATGAGGAGGAAAAGCAGTCAAAATTTGACAAGTGGCTTGAGGATAAATTCGGTGATAAGATAAAGGATATTGTTATCTATGTTTCAATCGGTATATCACTGATTTTCTCGATTGCGTTGTTTATGATACTGCCTACGTTCATAACCAAGGGCGTGGAAAAATTAGGTGAAATTGTGCCGTTCTTGTCACCGGTAACAAACTCGCACCTGTTTTCGAGCCTTTTGGAGGGCGTGGTGCGTATGGCGATATTTATAGGCTATCTCGCGCTTGTGTCGCAGATGAAGGATATAAAGCGCGTGTTTATGTACCACGGCGCGGAGCATAAGACAATCGCGTGTTATGAGGCGGGCGAGGAGCTGACAGTGGAAAACGTTAAGAAATTTACGCGTTTTCATCCCAGATGCGGAACGAGCTTTCTCTTGTTTGTTATGATTGTCAGCATTCTTTTATTTGCGCTTCTGCCGAGAACTGATTTAGTGGTTTTAAGAGTTGTTATGCGCCTTGCGCTCCTGCCTGCTGTCGCGGGTATTTCCTATGAGCTTATAAAATGGGCGGGAAGAAGTAAGAATATATGCGTAACCTGGCTTTCAAAGCCCGGTTTATGGCTTCAGAAGCTCACAACGCGCGAACCGGACGACAGTATGATGGAGGTTGCAATCGCTTCAATGGAACCGTGTATACCCGAGAACAAAGAGGACGACAAATGGTAATAGATGAGCTTGTGCGTAACGCGGCAGCGCAGCTTACGGACAACGCGCGTTTTGAAGCCGAGCAGATTGTTATGAAAGCGCTTGATATTGACCGCACACAGCTTTTGATAAACGGCAAAAAAACGACCGGTAAAAACGATATAAAAGCCGTAAATGAAATGCTTTCACGGAGGAAAAACGGCGAACCGCTGCAGTATATTTTGGGAGAGTGTGAATTTATGTCGCTGCCGTTTTATGTTGAAAGCGGCGTTTTAATTCCGAGAGCTGACACCGAAACGCTTGTTGAGGAGATAATAAAAGCGGCAAAGCCACAGATGAAAATTCTTGACATATGCTCAGGCAGCGGCTGTATCGGCATAAGCCTGGCGCATTATATAAAGGACGCAACGGTGACAATGCTTGATATAAGCGACAAAGCGATGAATGTATCGGAAAAAAATATTGCGCTAAACGGCGTACAGGACAGAGTGACAGTAAAAAAATGCGATATACTGAATAAAATACCGCAAGGGAAATATGACGTAATCGTATCAAATCCGCCTTATATTGAAACGGCGGTTATTGATAAATTGCAGACCGAGGTCAAAGACTATGAGCCGCGTCTTGCGCTTGACGGCGGCGGTGACGGGCTTGTATTTTACAGAAGAATAACCGATACAGCACCGCAAATGCTTTCGGAAAACGGCATACTTGCCTTTGAGATAGGCTTTGACCAAGGGAAATCTGTCAGCGAACTTATGAAAAAAAATTTTGAAGATATTAAAGTAACAAAAGACCTTGCCGGAAATGACAGGGTGGTTATTGGGAGGAAGAGATAATGAAAAGAATAACGGCGTTATTATTAACAGGCGCAGTTTTGGCTTCGCAGACTGCCGTGCTCGCGTCACAGGAGGTAATCGAGGTTTATTTAAACGATGTAAAAATCGACTTTGATACAGACCCCGAAATCGTGAACGACAGAACCTTTGTACCGCTTCGCGCGATAGTGGAGGGCTTTGGCGCAGAGGTTGACTGGGACGGCGAAACACAGTCAATTTCAATCACAAAGGACGGCACGACAAACCACCTGCAGATAAGCAGCGCAGACGTAAGCACCGAAACTGACGGCAGCGTCAGCGCAGCCGTGCTGGACGCGCCTCCTTACATAAAGGACGAGCGTACAATGGTACCTCTCCGCTACATCTCCGAGGGCTTCGGCTTGTTTGTTGACTGGAACGGCGAGGACAGAGTTATAACGATTACAGACACTACAGACATAGGCGAGGGCGCGCCGACGGAGTTTGCGTATTATGACGGCTTT
>JAFQYK010000238.1 GCA_017406485.1 Clostridia bacterium | reverse complement strand
ACGTGTAAGGCTGTCCGGAATACCTGAAATAAACTCCTCAATGCAGTGCTTCTGTTCTTCGAGCCGGCGCAAGAGCTTCTTGTCTCTTTCCGCCGCTGCCTTGTCGGCTATGCCTTCAACGCGCATAACGTGCGAGGTGTAAGGATATTGAACATCAGAACCCACAACAGTATCGCTCACCACATTATCCTTTAATCGCTCTCTCACTTCGTCAATCTCCGCCACTATTGAGCGGTACTGCTCTAACTCCTGCTTAGTCAAATCCTTTACCTCCGTTTCCTCTACGCTAAATACAGGTTGCCGCCGAGCGACACCCTTGTTTGCTTTTTATTACCGGCGATGCGTTACGCTTTCCGCCTCGTCGGTTTCCGTTATTCTCACCTTGTAAATCTCATATTCCTGGTACACAAAACCGCTTGCGTCATAATCGTGGTTGTAAATCGTCTGCGGATCAATAACATACTTGAAGCCGTACTCCTCGCACTTCGGCGGCTTCGGGTTTTCGCGTACGCTTCCAACCGGCATTACGCGCGTTATCACTTCCGGCTTCCTTAAATTTCTGCTATGTCCGAATGTCTTGTATGTAAGGTTCTTGTGGTTCGGCGCGTCAAGAAAATACTTTATGAGCTTGCCGCTTTCCATATCTGTTATAGGCTGCACATCTCTGACCTTGCCGTATTCATTCCAATATTCGAGCAGCATTGTTATAAGCTCCGGACTGGTGTTGCGGATAAGCAGGTGATGATGCGCACGCTGCGTTTCGCTTGCTTCGGTTGTCTTATAATAAACAAACGGTATACCTTTTCGTTTGAGCTTCTTCTGCACCTTTGCAATTACACGGCGGAGTATCTCTTCCGCTTCTTCCGGCTCACGCCATACCGAATGTGTAAGTGTCACCCACCAATCACCTATATCAAAATTCTCATAACAATCGTGCTTAATCTTGAGATACTTCTGATGTGCGTTCCTTTTCTTCTTGCCCTCACCGGTCGAAGCTGTCCGAACCGCTCTCTGCTTTTTTGAATTTGAGGGATTATAATAAAAGCATTTTGTCCGATATATAAACTCACGATGCTTTGTTTTAACTCGCTTATACAATACAAGCATTTCTCCCTCTCCTTCCATTTCGTATTTTGTCGATAACTTTAGCCTTCAAAACAAGGTTTAAAGCGACTGATTAGCCGCTTTTATTTTAAACCTTATTTATATAGTAGAAACTCATTCTTTGAGCTCCGCCGCCGCAAATATGCGGTGCTGTTCTCTGGCAGCGTCAGCGCGGGTGCTTCTGCCCTGCTTTGCCGCAACATACACGTTGCATAAATTCAAGAGTATGTCGCGCTCCGCTTCGGTATAGTCGCCGCTTTCATACGCCGCCTTGTATTCCTTCGCGAACCGCAGCGGATTTGCTATGCATAGCTCCGCCAGCTCGTTCGCCTTAGTCTTACACTTCTCCCTGTTCATCGCTTTAACCCTAAGAGCCAGTCAGCGGAAACATTGAACTCCCTACAAATGCCGGCTATGTAATCGGCTGTCGGAATAGATATTCCGCATTCCCACCGGCTGACTGTTTTTATTCTTGCGTGTATCTTTTTCCCGAACTCTTCCTGCGAAAGTTTCCGCTTGACACGTGCGTATCTGATTCGCCCACCAAGCGTGCTTGTGTCGATTTTATCTAACGCTCTCATTCCGCATCCTCTCTTTCCGCCTCTACGACAATTCGTATAACAGCATATGTATAGCTTCTTCCAATTCCTCCTGCGTTTCCACGTAGATGTCTGTAAGCTCCGCAATGCGGTCTATATCATCCTCGCTCAGCTCTATTGTAAAACTTTGATTTTCCATTTCTATTCCTCGCTTTCCGCCGCAGGAAGAATAACCTCATAAATATATTCGTTATGGTATTTCCCTTCGGTATCTTTAATCACATCAAACAGCTCAAAACATCTTCCCTTAAGTTGTTCACAGAAAAAATCATAATGCCGTTTAACTGGATTTCCTCCGACGCACCTCCATTCAATACGATGTATTTTATTGGTTTTAATAATATGGTTCATTATTTGGCGCATAGCATAACCTATTCCGGGATTGCCCTTGTCGAAAGATATTAGACCAAAAGCATAGGCATTAGAACTGTACCAGTCTATTTGGTAAGAAATAAAGCCTATAAGCTTACTACCATCAATTACAGCCCACTGAAATAGGCGTCCTTCATTATCGGTTTCCGTAACCTCAATATCGCAATTACCAATATAACCTCTGTAGTATAGTCCATCTGTTGAATAATACAGCTCTCGTCCTTTGCGTTGTATTTCTTCTCTGTATAAAATCGCTGGTTTTATTTCCATTGCTCAAAACTCCTTTCCGTGTTTATATGGTCGGGTTTTATTGAATTCGTGTTTTTCAAGAATAGCCGCCTCAAGGTCTATGCCGTAGTAGTCCGCCATATCAAAGGCACGAATTACTACATCTGCAAGTTCAGACGGTATACCCTCTGGTTTACCGTCCTCACGGTAATATGTTTCAGTGGGGGTCTTGCCCTTGCGGAATTCCTCAAGAATTTCCGATACCTCGCTATGTATCAGCGCCACAAAATCTGTAGGACGGATTAGCCTGTCACGAAATCCATGTGCGGCGTTGTTTATGCCTACTTCTTTTATAAACTCCTTAATTTTCAACATCATCCTCGTCCTCGCTTTCCGCCTCGGAAGGCTCTTCGATTTCCATTTGGTGGCCGGTGTCAAAGAAACCGTTTGTTTCTGCAAGAAGCAAACCACGGTGAAGCTGTGAAGCAAAATTTTTAATGTCGCTGACGTTGAGCCGCTCCGGTGCGATAATGCCAATCGGAACGCCGCAGTCCGTTACAACCATAACCGGATCCATACCGCTGCCAATGCTGCCTATATAAAATCCGTCAGGTTCACCATCCTCGAATAGCTTGTACCGGTCCTCGTCAACAAAGAAAACCATATTGTCGTCAGTGACAAACGGTATCAGCATTGTTCTGAAATATCTGATTGCATAGTTCAATCTGATTACCGGTGTCATATTGGTTATATCTATCGCCGGGCGTTCAGTGACTTCGCGCTGCTTTATGTAGTTGCTGCGCTTGTCGCGCGGCAGGCCAAGAGAGATTGCAATATCGTCCTCGTTCCACCCGGGCGCTTCCGCATCAATCAGCGCCGCCACATAGCCGTTTGTCAAAAAATTCTGCACGCCATACTTCACAATCTGAATTGTCATACTCTTCTTGCACAGCTTTTGCATTTTGTTTATAATCATAATTCCTCACCGTTCTTTCTTGCCATCACTCAGAATTCTTTCCGCCTCGTCGCGGGCGGACGTATACTGCCTAAAAAGTTCCAGATTTCCGCCGCCATCCGGATACGCCGCCAGGCTGCCTTGTCACAATTTGTGCTGCAAAATTTCAGCTTGTTTCCCTTGACCGCACTAAGATACTCCTTATCGGTAATAACCCTGCCGCACTCCGCGCATTTGTATATCTTATCCGGCATAATCAATCACCGACCTTCATTGACTTAATCAGATT
>JAFQYK010000237.1 GCA_017406485.1 Clostridia bacterium | reverse complement strand
CGATACTGTCAGCGCCAAAGAAAGGGCGCGGTTTATTTCCGCTTTGCTCACCGAAAACGTAAACGCTCCGCTTATGACGGCGCGCGAGGTTGTGGAAATGGGCCGGTATCCGTATACCGGTTACTTCGGCAAGTTCTCCGAAAACGACACTGCCGCTGTCTGCGAGGCAATCAGACTTACACAGATTGAGGAATTTGCAGATAAAGAGTTTACAGCATTAAGCGATGGTCAGCGTCAGCGTGTGCTTTTGGCAAGGGCGATTTGTCAGGAGCCGCAGATTATGTTTCTTGACGAGCCGACCTCATACCTTGACATACACCACAAAATTGCATTTCTGGAGATTTTGAAAAAACTCGCAAAGGAAAAACAAATCGCGGTTGTAATGTCGCTTCACGAGCTGGATTTTGCGAGGGAAATTTCGGATTTTATTATCTGCCTTAAGGACGGGGCTGTTTTCCGTCAGGGCAACGCCGCGGAGATTTTCGGCGGTGATACTGTTACAAGGCTTTTTGACATTTCCGAGGAAATGTTTAAAAGATATATAAATTCATAACAAGAAAGGAAGAAACAAAAATGAAAAAAAGAGGAGTACTTATGGCGATTTTAACGGCGGGAGCGCTTATGCTGTCCGGCTGCGGCAGCGCGCCGAAAACAACGGAAACGGGCAAAACCAATACGGTAAAGCCGGTTATACTTACTGTCAGCTTCGGCACAAGCTACAACGACAGCCGCGAAAAAACAATAGGTGCGGTTGAAAAGGCGATTGCCGATGCGAACCCCGATTACGAGGTAAGACGCGCATTTACAAGCCAGATTATCATTGACAAGCTCAAGAAGCGCGATAACCTTGAAATCGACAACGTTAAAGAAGCTCTTGACAAGCTCGTCAAGGACGGCATTAAAACACTGGTAGTTCAGCCGACACACGTTATGCATGGTTTTGAGTATGACGATGTTGTTGCCGAAGTTAAGAAGTATTCGGATAAGTTTGACAAACTTGCAATAGGTGAGCCGCTTCTTTCGAGCGATGAGGACTTTAAGAAGGCAGCCGATGCGATTGTGAATAATACAAAAGAATACGAGGGTGATAACACCTGCGTTGTGCTTATGGGTCACGGCACTGAGCATAAAGCTAACGCGGCGTATGCCAAGCTGCAGAATGTGTTCACTGCAAACGGTCCCGACAATTACTTTATAGGTACTGTCGAGGCTGAGCCGACAGTTGAGGATATGGTTAAAAAGGCAAAGGACGGCAAATACAGCAAAGTTGTTTTAAGACCTTTGATGGTTGTTGCCGGCGACCACGCCAACAACGATATGGCAGGCGACGAGGATGATAGCTGGAAGAGTATATTTAAAAAGGAAGGTTTTGTTGTTGAATGCGTTTTAAAGGGCATGGGCGAAATCCCCGCTATTCAGCAGCTTTACGTTTCGCACGTCAAGGACGCCATCGCGACACTGAAATAAGATATGAAAAGAATAATCAGTTTAATATTTACACTTGCCGTTATGTTTGGTATAACGGCATATGCCGAACCCATTAACGCCGACAGGCTCAATGATGGCGCATATGACATAACCGTAACGTCAAGCTCGTCAATGTTTCGTATAACCAATTGTGTTTTAAATGTGAAAAACGGTGAAATGACTGCGGAAATGACGCTTAGCGGTACAGGTTATGAAAAACTGTATATGGGCAAGGGTTCCGACGCAAAGAACGCGCCGGACAGCGAGTTTATCTATTACAAAGAAGATGCTGACGGAAAATATACCTATACCGTTCCGGTTGCCGCGCTCGACAGCGAAACCGACTGCGCGGCGTACAGCATACGCAGGCAGGAGTGGTATGACCGAACTCTTGTTTTTGAGTCCACCTCCCTTCCGGACGGCGCGGTAAAAAAGAACCTTACGGTTTTGTGGATTGTCCTCGGAGGTGCGGCAGTCCTGGCTTCGGCAGTGATTGTTCTTTTGGTACGCAGAAAAAAATCCTGACTTTGTACCCGTTTCTTTCAAAGAAAATTTGTCATAAACACTAATAAAACTATGGACTTTTTTAATACATTAGTGTATAATAGATATATTAAATTGAATTTGAAAGGAAGGTAAAAAAATGAGTGTGGGTAATGTAATCGTAGG
>JAFQYK010000236.1 GCA_017406485.1 Clostridia bacterium | reverse complement strand
GATTGCGAGCAATACGCGTTTCCGGAACTGCACCCGCCATAACAGTTGTACAGCGGCAGTTTGCGTGTATTGGCGGGTAATTCTCGCCCTCGATTGCCGCCGCAACATCGAATATCTCACTGTCAAGATTTCCGCATATATCACAGGTGCGCTCGCTAAGCGCGGCAACAAACTGATATTTCTCTATGCCGATTTCCTCATACGCCGCAAGCTGGCCTTGATTCATAAAATGCGCTGTTTCGCTTCGTACAAGTCTTTCTGTGTTCATTCTTATACTGTTCACACCATCATTTATAAAATCAAGCATTTGCTCCGCCATACGGTTTACGCTGTGACCTTCTATTATTCCTGATTCAAGCATGTTTTGGAGCGTCTTAACAAATTCGTCATTGTGCTTCCATATACGTGAACTGTAATTGCCGCCGAACCACGGCTCATTCAATACGCGCTCAATCGCATTTTTCGGTAGCACCGTAAAATCAATACCGGCGTTAATTCCCTTTGCGATATTATAAATATTCGTATAGTATGAGCTTTGAAGTGTATTTGTATAAAGCGTCTGCTGTGTACGTTCACTGTAGTTTGCCGCCTCGGCAAGCCTTGTATATATCCGAGCCTTAACGCCCTCTAAGCGGCTTATTCTCGCGCCATATGCCTGTGCATTTATACGGCTTGCGATTTCCGCCTTTGCCTGTGGGTTCGCCGTGTTCTGATATAGGCTTAAAAGCTCTCTGTAGGTCTTATCTCTTTCCGCCGCATTGAGAAGCCCTACCGCTTCCTTTTCGGGAATACCGTTTACAACATACGTTTTAAAAATATTGCGTATATCATTGTTAATATTCTCAATCGAACGCTCATACGCTTTTATAATACTTTCCGCCGCTGAGCGCGCGTCCTCCTGCATCGCTTTTTCCAAATCAGCAGTACGGCGCACCCAGTAAGCCTTACTCCTCATTACGTGACGGCGGTGTCCACGACCTGTTTACTATTTCCGAAGCCGTTTCCGCCTTTTCTGTTGCTTCCTTTTGAGCGAGCTTTGTTTCTTCCTTTGCGTCACCTATAAAATCAAGCTGGCCGAGCAGCGTTTCCTGTGTCACAAGCTCCTTTAAGTAGTTTATCATCTGGGCTATTTCAAGATTGTTGTTCGGGAGATTGTGCGTAAAAATAATATCTACGCGATGAACCGGAACAAGCTGCATCAGTCCTTTGGTCTGAAGAATATTGTTATACAGCTCAAAACGCTTTTTTAATCCTTTGGCAAATATACGCTCCTTGTTTTTAACGTGCTGCTCAAAGCCCATCAGCTTGTACTTTATCGCAACACCCGACAGGTTATTTCCAAAGCTCTCGTCTGATAAATCCGGCACCATTGAGAAACGGTGTATATCGTCCTTAATATCATCACGCAAAACCTTTGTATCCGCCTCATTAAGGCTTTTATTCAAATACTGAGCCGTCGCACCCTCATAGCCCATAAGGATTTTCTCTTCCTTGAGCTTCTTTGCCTGGTCGCTGTCGAGGTCAATACCTGTCAAAAATAAAAACGCGTCAACAAACTGCTCCTTATCGTTTACGCGGTCAGACTGCAGCGTGTTGTATGCGTCAATGTTTGATATAAGCTGTTCAAAATCGCCCTGACACTCCTCATTGTTGCTGTATTCAATAAGCGGTACCTTTCTGAAAAAGTGCTTTCCCTCATAGGTGAGTTCAAGACTGTTCCAGCTGTCCGAGGCACTCTGGTACGTGCGCTCGGTTTCATCCGTGTACACGTTGCAGACAATACCGCTTACCGCCCCGTCCACGTTATGCGTCTTATAATAATAAACTCCGAAAAGCGGAAAATGCGTGCAGTCATCATTATATACCACAAATGCGCTCCACGGACTGAGCACAACACTCCTCGGCTTGCTGTCCGCAGACATATAAATCAATTCATACGCTCTGCCGTATATACTGCAATGCTTGCCGAGTGTAAAATCAATGCTCGCCGTGTCCTGTTCGAGATATGCATTTTTCAGTTCTTCAATCTCATAGTTCTCTGAAGCTGAATAGGTAACAGGATTGCCAAGCAGATAGGTCGTTGTCATATCCGTTATGTATTTTGCGTGATTGTTCATCAGCTTATTATTTGCGCTGCCTTTCTGCAGCTTGCGGCGATTTAAAATATCGTGCTCACCTGCATAATAACGGCGTAGCTTTCTGTAGCGTTCGTGCTCCTGTTCGTGTTTCTGTATCAGTTTCGCAAGAAGCGGCACTGTGATACCGTTCATAATAAGCTCCTCATCTATTATCATAAGTCAAGCTCCTTTCTGCTTATCACCCGCGCTCTGCGGTTATTGATTTCATCTTCCAAAGCGTAACGTACCGCGTCTATGGTGTGATTGTTCTTGTCCGGATAACCAGCTTTAAAGCCGTCGTTGCCGTCCGGTTCAAGCTCATATCCGTAAAACTCCTTTGCCGCCTCGGGGCAGCGTACATTGTCGATTATAATGCCCTCAAGTGATTGCAGGAATTTTATTCCATACTCGATACTGTCCGGGCCTTTCTTTGCACCTCGAACTCTAAATCCATATTGCCTGAGGTCGTTTATGCTTTTCGGCTCCGCGCTGTCGCATACAATGGTCTGATTGTAATGCGCACGGCTTTTTATCATTTCCGCCGCCTTGTGGTTTGCAAGACCGACCTTGTATATTTCATCGAAAATATAAAGCAGCCTGTGCTTGCTGTCGTAGTGGCATACGATGTACACAAACGGATCAGACGCATATCCAAAGTCGATACCGCGCTTTATTTTGTCAAACGCTGCAATCTCTTCATCGGTTATCCGCCGCTGTGTGATGTTTGCAAACACCTCGCCGCCGGTACCGGTTATAATACCGAGGTACTCGTGCTCATACGCTTTGGGATTGACCTTCTTCAAATGCTCCGCTTCAATGCGGAATACCTCGCCGAGCCATTCACGAGGCACATCCAAATAAGTGCTGTGATGTACAATCTTGTCTTTGCCTTCCGTCAGCACCTCTCTGTTTACCCAACTCCGTTGACTTTTCGGCGGGTTATAGGAATAAAAAACAGTAAACCGTTCGCCGCCTCGCATAAGCGACTGGTTTACTGTTCTGATTTCATTCATACCGTTAAATTCGTCTACTTCCTCATACCAAATATAACGGATATAGCCCTTGTGTACCTTTGTAGACTTCAGCTTTTGCGGCTTGTCCGCTCCGCGGAATATAATGCGCTGCCCTGTGGGCTTGTAAACTATTTCAAGCGGACTGAGCTTCGGCTGCCATAAATGCGATACACCGAGCGCATCAATCGCCCAGAGGAGCTGGTTATATACGCTGTCCTTCAGGTATTCCGCCACCTTGCGAATTGCTACAGCGTTCGTGTCCGTGTTCTGCATCATACCGAGGATTATCTCAACCGATACAAACGTCGATTTTGTAGAGCCTCGCCCGCCCTTTAGCCAGTAGTGCGTGTGCTTCTCGTCCAGTACATCCCAGTGAAGCTTATAAAATGACGGTGCGATTATTTTGTCAAGTCCTATATCACTCATCACTATCACTTCTCGGAATGTTGTTGATTATCGTAACAGGCTCCGGCCCTTTGATATTGACATTCTCGTCCGGAGCATAACCGGCGCGATCGAGCAAATCTTTTGCGGCAAGATGCTTTACCATATCACTTCGGGAATTCAGCAGCTCACTTTGAGTCTGAAGAGCCTTCGCTGCAAGCGTTCCCATTTTGATATTTAACCGCCGCCTAAGTTCGCTTTCAAATTCTTCATCCTGCCGCCAGTTATAAAGTGTCTTTTCTGAAATTTTCAACTCTTGGGCAATCTCTCCGAGCCTGTAACTTCCCGAAACAAGCATAGCAAGCGTCTTTTCTTTCTTACCTTTCATCAAAAACACCTCCTAAAAATCGGTAAAAATCGGGAATTTTCTAAATTTTTAATTCTTATGCTTATTCACGCGCGCACGCGCGTACCAAAAAAAGCGGCGCTTTCCGCCGCTGGATATTCATTTGTT
>JAFQYK010000235.1 GCA_017406485.1 Clostridia bacterium | reverse complement strand
TAATAAGGAAGATTATTGTCGCATAATCGCGTTTCTTCTTATTTAAAAAGCCGAGCGCCGCGGTCAGAATTGTCACAAGAAAAATTACGTGCAGATAAGCCGGATAGTAAAATCTGGCGAGCTTGGTACGGTCAAGCGCAGATGTGAGCTCCTCGGAAAATTCCTTCTTGTTGCCGGTCAGCACCGCCTTTAATACGGCGGCATAGTCGCCCTTGTAATGCTTGTCTATCACGTCCGAGATAAAGCATTTTATATAATTGCCGAACGCGGCAGGTGAAAAATCGTACATATTATATTCCGCATATGAGGCGGAGGACGCGTAGGCTTTGAAATGCACGCCTTTAGTTTTGTAATACCGCGCAAAGTCGAAGCCGCTTTCGTTCATCTTTTCCGGCAGCTCCCTGACCGTGCCTGAAAAGGTTATCGTATCGCCGTAGCGAAACACGTCGGGCGTGGTAAGAAGCAGCTTTTCGTTTGTTTTTATCTCCTTTTCACCGTAAGAGAGCGCGTCAAGCGAAACAATATAGCGGTTATTCTCGCCCGCAGCCGGGTAAGGTATCTCCGATACGCGGCCCGTGGCGGTTATATAGCAGTCAACATAGCCGCTTAAAGCAAGCCTGTCCGAGTCAAGTGCATAGCGGCAAAGCCACACTCCTGACGCAAACGCGAGCGACATTATGAGGATTTTTATTCCAAAACTGCGTTTAAAAATTACTTTTATTGTCAATACCAATATAAGGGATAATATAAATATAAGCGCAAACGAGGGTGAAACACGGCCTGAAAGATATATTCCCGCCATAAACACAATTGCAAGACGCACATATTCAGGCATATCTATCCCCCCTTTGCCAATATTTTACCACAACCGCCAACACAAGGCAAATTGTGTATTTATTCTGTAATGTTTGTAATGTAACTGTAATATAACTAAATACACAGAAAATTTTATAAAGGGTATTTTTGTTAAGAATACGGTCATTTTACGTAGTGCATACTCTTCTATATGGACTTTATGCACAAAAAAGAGGGGTATTTTTGTGACAAAAGTCACATTAAAATTACAAATCTGTTACAAAATCGCTACAAACAAATTAAAAAAGTGTTGACAAATAAAATGCAATGGTGTATAATGCCGTTTGTAATGATTTGGTAACATTACAGTAATAAATACGAAATCTGAGTAATGTTTTTGAAAAAAACTTGCTTATAATACTTAGGAGGTTATTATTTTATGAGGAACTTCAAGCATACAGCGATCGCTATGATAGCAGTTGCAATGATAAGTTCGCTAACAGTCGCACAGACAGCAGGCTTTAACGACTGGAAACAGGAAAAGGAACAGAGATTAAACGCGGCGGCGCAGGCTACGGAAAGCATAACAATCGCCGAGAAAGAGCTCGTAAGCGCAGGTACAGGCACAGCCGAGATGAACGACACCAACGCAGAAGCAACCCAGAATGATGCTGAGCTTGAGAGTGAGATTGCGGCAAAGAGTTTTCTCCCCATTGCGTATGTTATTTCATCAGAGGCAGAGGTAAATGTAAGAGAGACACCGTCTGAGGAAGCCAACATTTTAAGCACAGCGCCGGTAGGCACCGAGATTGAGATAACAGAGAGTACAGACGGTTGGTACAAGATTGTATATGACGGCGGCAAGTCGGGTTATATAAAGAAGGATTTTGTGACACAGAATTCAAGCGCGGCAAATGAAGCGAAGATGAGCGTAAGCAATTACAAGATTGCACAGGTAAACGTAAACGGCTCGGTTCGCGTAAGAAGCGGTGCAAGCACGGAGTATGATGTTATAGACAGCCTTGATAACGGCAAGTACGCTTATATTTTAGGCGGCGAGGATGATTTTATAAAGATTTGCTACGGTGATACGTATAAGGAAGGCTACGTTATAAATACCGCCCTTGAGCTTACAGGCGAATGGGAGGATAAGGAAGAGCTTGCAGCTAAGAAAAAGAAGGCAGAGGAAGAAATTGCCGCTGCAAAGAGAGCGGAAGAGCTTGCAAAGAAGAATGCCCAGGCCGCAGGTTTAAGCGAGGAAGTATTCTCAGCTCCGTCTTCCAGCAGCAAGGGCGCGGCAATTGTGAACACTGCAATGCAGTATCTCGGCGTTCCCTACGTGTGGGGCGGTACAAGCCCTTCAGGCTTTGACTGCTCGGGTCTTTGCCAGTATGTATGCTCAAAGAACGGCATCAGCATTGCGCGTGTCGCTTCGGATCAGAGAAACTGCGGAACATATGTAAGCCGCGAAAACCTTGAACCGGGTGACCTCGTGTTCTTCGCTAAAGGCGGAAACATCCACCACGTTGGTATCTATATCGGTAACGGCAATATGATTCACGCGCCGCAGACAGGTGATGTCGTAAAGGTTTCATCAATCAATACCGAGTACCGTATAGCACAGTACGCAGGTGCGGTAAGAGTTTATTGATAATTTCAAAACAGCGTCTGAAAAGACGCTGTTTTTTTGTTGAATGAACACGGCAAATTCCGCATAGAATATAACAAAATAGTAGTATAAAAATAAGTGAAAGGATGATTTTGTTTTATGTGGAAAAAATGGAAGCCGTATATAATTTCAATTCTGATCGCGCTTGCCGTGGGTGGCCTCGCGGCATTTCTGACGCGCGGCAATATGAATGTGTATGACACCTTAAACCGTCCGCCGCTTGCACCGCCGGCAATATTGTTCCCGATTGTGTGGGGAATTTTGTATGTTCTTATGGGTATTTCGGCGGCAATGATTTATGAGGAACGGTATGAGCAGGAGGTTACGGGCGCGCTGGTCGTGTATGGGCTGCAGCTTGTAGTAAACTTTTTCTGGAGCCTTATATTCTTCAATATGCAGGCGTACCTTTTCGCAACAGTCTGGCTCGCGCTTTTGTGGGTGCTGGTACTGTGGATGATTGTAAGATTTTATAAAATCAAACCCATTGCTGCATATCTGCAAATCCCCTACCTCGTCTGGCTTACATTCGCATTCTATCTGTCACTTATGGTATTTTTGCTGAATTAGGCCGGTGTCTGATAAATTGCGTAAACAAAAATCCGAACCCTTCACCTATTGGTGAAAAGTTCGGATTATTTTGCTTTGGTGAAGTGAGTCATTTAATATACAAAATTTATCAAGCCCCGTATTACTCTTGATGTCTTTGTATAGTTCCTCAGTTATCTCGACAGTTTCTTTGCCTGCATTGAGTATAACCGTTATTTTATAATTGCTCTTTTTCTTACCGCCATCGTGGTTGTCATACAAATATATTCTGTTTACAAGCATATTTATCAACGCCTTGCGGTGTGCTATATTCAGTATATCATAATCCCTAAACTGTGTCAAAAAACATTTAATTTCTTCTTCATTTAATGCTAAGGTCTTAGTCTTTTCAATAGCAATACTGCTTTCCAAGCTGTCGATTTCTGCTTTAAGTTCCTTAACTCTTGCAAAAATCTCTTGTCTAATAGTATCGTCCTCGCAGGTATCTAAAGTCTTTAACTGATTGTCTTTTGCTTTAATCTTTTCTTGTACCTGTTTCTGCATATGTACTAATAAATGATTAGCATTATCCCTTTCAGCTATGGCGCTTATTTTCCTTGCAATAGTGTTAATGTTCTTATCTGTAAGTAACAGCTTGCATTTTTCAAGGACATACTCCTCTATAAATTGCTTACCAACCATTTTCTTGCCGCAATTCTTCTCATTCTTGCATTTATAATAACAATATTTCCTATCTGCATTTCCGCTATGTCCGACCATTTTTTCTTCAATGCCCTTATCCTTACAGTGACCGCAAAATAGCTTGTCTGATAAAATGTAGTCTTCCTTTGCTCGTTTGCGTGCGGGGTTTTTCTTGTTTTGTTCTAACACCTTTTGTACATCATCAAATAAAGACTTGTCAATAAGCTTCGGAATGCGGTTAGGTATAACAACATCTTTATAAATATATGTTCCTAAGTACCTCTCATTCTTTAACATATGATGAAGCGAATTACCGTTAAATTTTGCTCCAAGGCTACTCCTTATACCTCTTTCATTCATATACTGACATATATTAACAATCGATACTCCGCTTGCATACATTGAAAAAATCTTTTTGACATACGGTGCGGTTTCCTCGTCTACGGTGTATTCCCTGTCAACAATCTTAAATCCGAATGGCACTGTACCGCCAAGAAACTTGCCTAATTGAGCATTAGCGCTTGACCCACGCTGCGTCTTTTCAGATAAGTCAACCGAATAATACTCATTTATACCGAGCAATACGGCTTTAACAATTATTCCGATTGCTCCGTCGGGTATCAGTTCAGTAGCAGATATAACTTTAACGCCGTTTTCTTCTAAGATATGCTCATTGTTAAGAGCGTCACGCATATTTCTCGCAAAGCGGTCAAATTTCCATACCAAAACAGCGTCAAAAGTCTTGTGTCTGCTGTCTCTTAACATTCTCTGAAAATCGTCCCTGTCGTCATTGCGTCCTGTCTTTGCTTCGTCCTTATAGACCTTAACAATATTCATATCGTTTTTTTCGGCGTATTTCGTGCACTCGTCCACTTGCTGTTTAATGCTGTCACGCCTTTGTGCGTCACTTGAATATCGGGCGTAGATTACTATGTT
>JAFQYK010000234.1 GCA_017406485.1 Clostridia bacterium | reverse complement strand
GTAAGTTGACGCTGTTTCTACATTTATATTAACATATTGTATTTCTTTTGTCAAGCTTCAGATTTTATCTTTTCAACCCCCAAAAAATCAACTTCCATCTCCGTAATATATACCATAAAGAAAAAAATAAAACTTTTTTAATCTTTAAGGTTCATTTAAGGAACGCGTCTTATAATGTAATCAAGTTAAGGATAAAAGGTAATTTAAGGAGATGATTTCAATGGCAATCGAAATTTTCAACCGCTATGAACATAAGTATAAGATGGATACGGAAACGTTCCATAAGGTTTTGGAGGTACTGGATCAGCATATGGAGCTTGATAAGCACTGCCAAAACCATTCATTCTACACCATAGCGAACATATATTACGACACCCCCGACAACGAGCTTATCCGCCGTTCGCTTTCCAAGCCGGTTTACAAGGAAAAAATGCGGCTCCGCGCATACGGCGTTCCCGATATGGAAACCAAGGTTTTCCTTGAAATTAAGAAAAAGTATAACGGCCTGGTAAATAAACGCAGAACGACATTAAAGCTAAACGAAGCATATGATTTTACCGCGTCAGGCAAGGCGCCTGAAATTAAAGATTATATGAACAGCCAGGTTGTGCGCGAGCTTGAATACTTTATGCATAACTATGATTTAAAGCCGGCAGTCTATATCGCGTATGACAGACTTGCTTATTTTGAAAAAGGCAACGATGATTTGAGAATTTCCTTTGACACAAATATAAGAACCCGCCGTTATGATGTAGCGCTTGAAAGCGGCGACTACGGCGAAAAGCTTTTGGATAACGATACGTGGCTTATGGAAATTAAAACGAGTATGGCAAAGCCGTTATGGCTGTGCAAAATGCTCTCGGATTTAGGCTTAAAAAAGACCAGCTTCTCAAAGTACGGCACGGAATACAAGAATATGCTTATAAAGAACAGACACAAGAAGTATTTCTTCACCGTAAAGCCGCTTAGGAAGGCTGTTTAAATATATTATATGTATAGGATATCAGGAGGACAATAAAATGGAAGCACTAACATCATTCTTTAACGCAATCAATTCCGGTTCGGGAATTGAAATAAACACAGTGAATATAATTTTATCAATGGCTGCAGCGCTAATCTTCGGCATATTGATAAGCCTGACGTACATCTACACCCATAAGGACAGACACCAGCAGTCGTTTGCGATAACGCTCACGATGCTGCCGATTATACTGACGGTCATTATCCTGTTCGTTGGCAGTAACGTTGCAAGGGCATTTTCGCTGGCAGGTACGCTTTCAATTATACGTTTCAGAAGCGCGCCCGGCGATCCGGAGGACATAGGCTATATCTTCTTCGACATTGCCGCCGGTCTTGCGTGCGGTGTGGGACTGTTCCTCTGGGGTGCAATCTTCGTAATTCTTCTCTGCCTTGTTATGATTTTTATTTCAAAGACGAATTACGCAAGACCAAAATCAACCGCCAAGCAGCTTAAAATCACCATTCCCGAAAATCTTGATTATGAGGGCGTGTTTGATGAGATATTGAAGCGTTATACCAATTCATATGTGTTAAGACGCGTCAAGACAACCGATTTAGGTTCACTCTTTGAGCTTACATACTCGCTCAAAATGATTAAGGGCGCCGATGAAAAGGAGCTTATCGACGAGCTTCGCACAAGAAACGGTAACCTCAATATAGTGCTGTCCCTCGCGGAAAACGAGGTTTATGGCAAATAAATTTTGCAGGTCACTCCCCCAATCAAAAAAGATTTTCTTTTTTATAAAAAAAGACTTGCAAACCTTTCCCCATTATGCTATAATAGGAAACGTAGATAAGATATAACGACATCAAATTCTACCCTTTTATCCTATACATAGCAGAAAAGAGCGCCGATCGTGGGCGCTCTTTTCATATGAGCGGTTAAAATCGCCCATATATATTTGGTTAAAATCACTTCCTTTTGCAAATATTAAAGCAAAAAGGAGTTTTTTTATGTGGGGCTTTATATTTTCAGCCATTGCCGGAGCGGCGATGAGCGTGCAGGGCGTGATGAACACGCGTTTAAGCGACAAAATAGGCATATACGAGGCAAACGCGTTTGTGCAGGGTACGGCGTTTGTGCTGTCGGTTTTAGCTGTATGGATTTTGGGCAAGGGTGATTTCAAGGAAATCGGCGCGGTCAATAAATGGTATCTTCTGGGCGGTGTTTTGGGTCTTGTGATAACAATTACCGTTATGCTCGGTATCGGCAAATTATCACCGACAGTCGCTATTTCCACTATTTTAATAACGCAGCTTCTCGTCGCTGCAATAATTGACGCGTTCGGTTTGATGGGCAGTGAGCAGGTTGCGTTTGGCTGGAATAAATTTGCCGGACTTGCCGTAATGATAGGCGGTGTGCTGCTGTTTAAATTTAAATAATAAATATAAAATTTATATTGCTTTACCCTCTTATCTATGCTATACTTTCTTTAGCACATTAGTGTAATAAAATTCTGAATATGCCCTGTCAAAATTCAGTCGTACAACCGTGCAGCCGAAGGGGCATAGAACTATGGAGGTAGAAAATTGAGCAGTAACATCATAAGTCTTGAAAACATTGCCGTAACCTTTGACGGAGAGAAGATTTTAAACGACATCTCCCTTGACATTAAGGACAAGGAATTTGTAACGCTTCTTGGCCCGTCCGGCTGCGGTAAAACAACGACGCTCCGCATAATCGGCGGCTTTTTAACGCCCGACAGCGGCAGCGTGAAATTTGAGGGTAGGGAGATAAACAATCTTCCCCCGTACAAACGTAATGTCAATACGGTGTTCCAGCGTTACGCGCTTTTCCCGCATCTGAACGTTTTTGAAAATATCGCGTTCGGACTCAAGGTGAAGAAATTCCCGCCAAAGGAAATTGAGAAGCGTGTTCGTGAAATGCTTGAGCTTGTAAATCTTAATGGCTTTGAAAAGCGTTCGATTGACCGTTTATCCGGCGGCCAGCAGCAGAGAGTGGCAATTGCCCGCGCGCTTGTAAACGAGCCTAAAGTGCTTTTACTTGATGAGCCCTTAGGTGCTTTGGATTTAAAGCTTCGTAAGGAGATGCAGATAGAGCTGAAGCGTATACAGCAGCGTCTTGAGATTACGTTTATTTATGTAACGCACGACCAGGAGGAGGCGCTCACGATGTCTGATACCGTTGTCGTTATGAACGGCGGTAACATATTGCAGGTGGGTTCTCCCGTTGATATATACAATGAGCCGAAAAACGCGTTCGTGGCGGACTTTATAGGTGAAAGTAATATCTTAAACGGCAGGATGATAAAGGATTTGCTTGTCGAGATAAGCGGTCACGAGTACGAGTGTGTAGATAAAGGCTTCGGTGAGAACAGAGCGGTGGATGTTGTAATTCGTCCTGAGGATATTAAGCTCGTCGCGCCCGACGCGGCACATATTACCGGATTGGTAAAGTCAGTCACCTTCAAGGGTGTTCACTATGAAATGCTCATAGAAGCCTATGACCACGACTGGCTCGTACATTCCACAAAAGCGGCGGAGCTTGGCTCAACCGTAGGTATAACCTTTGACCCATACGATATACACATAATGAACAAAATGGATTAAGGGGGCGGTAATAATGAAAAAACTGATTTCAGCCCCTTACCTTGTATGGATGGCGGTATTTATAATAGTGCCTCTTATTATGGTGGCATACTTTGCCGTGACGACCGACACGGGTTCTTTCACACTTGACAACCTCGCGGCAGTTTCGCAGTATACAAACATATTCATCCGCTCAATCTGGCTCGCGGCAATCGCAACGGTGATATGCCTTTTAATATCATATCCGCTTGCGATTATCCTGTCGCGTCTGGATGTGAGCTATCAGAGTACGGTACTTATGATTGTAATGCTCCCTATGTGGATGAACTTCCTTTTAAGAACATATGCCTGGATGACGCTGCTTGGCAACAACGGTCTTATAAATATGTTCCTCGGGCTGTTCGGCTTAGGTCCTTTTAAGCTTTTAAACACACAGGGCGCGGTTGTACTCGGTATGGTATATAACTACCTGCCGTTTATGATACTGCCTCTCTATAACGTAATTTCAAAAATCGACAAAAACGTAATAGAAGCCGCGCACGATCTCGGCTGCAATAACACAAAAACGCTTTTTAAGGTTACTATTCCTTTGAGTATGCCGGGAATTATGTCGGGTATAACAATGGTATTCGTACCGGCTATCAGTACGTTTATAATCTCCCGAATGCTCGGCGGCGGCTCGAACCTGTTAATCGGTGACCTTATTGAGATGCAGTTTTTGGGCAACTCATATAACCCCAACCTCGGCGCGGCAATCTCGCTTGTGCTTATGGTTATCATACTTCTTATAATGACTATCCTCAATCAGTTTGACGCTGATGATGATAGGGTGCTTATGTAAAGGAGGTATATGACTATGAAAAAGATTTTATCAAAAGTATACCTCGCGCTTGTAATGCTGTTTTTGTACGCGCCGATATTTGTGCTTATCGTGTTCTCGTTTAACACGACCAAAAGCCGTTCTGTAATATCGGGCTTCACATTTGACTGGTACGTTAAGCTGTTCCACAATGAACTTATCTTAGGCTCGCTTTGGAACACAATCATCGTGGCAGTGATCGCGTCAATTCTCGCGACAATTCTTGGAACAACGGCGGCAATCGGCATAAACAATATGAAGCGTCTTCCCAAAACGCTGACGCTGCAGGGAACAAACATTCCTATTATAAATCCCGAAATCGTAACAGGCGTATCGCTTATGCTGCTTTTTGTGTTCTTCACAATGCGTATGAGCTTTGAGATGGGATTTGTAACGCTTATAATAGCGCATATCACGTTTGATGTGCCGTATGTAATTTTGAACATTATGCCGAAGTTCAGACAGATGAACCCGAATATTTACGAGGCGGCGCAGGATTTAGGCTGCAGCGGAGTAAGCGCGTTCTTCAAGGTGGTGCTGCCGGAGATTATGCCGGGCGTTATATCGGGCTTTCTGATGGCGTTCACGTTCTCTTTGGACGATTTTGTAGTCAGCTACTTCACGAGCGGTATGACGCAGACGCTGCCAATAACAATCTACTCAATGACGCGCCGTAAGGTAAGTCCGGAGATAAACGCGCTTTCCACAATAATCTTCCTGATTGTCGTAATCGTTCTTGTGGTCAATAATATTATTGAACGCAAAAACCTCAGAAAGCGGGGTGTTATCAGATGAAGAAGCTGATTTTACTGTTTACGCTTTTTGCGCTTTCTTTCACAAGCGCCTGCTCGCATATAGCGGACGAGGAGGAACCGAAGGTGGATACTGCCGCCGTGGAGGAAGAAGCCGTAGAGAGAGATATGGATTATTACACACGCCTTGCAGACGAGAATATAACAATAAACGTATATAACTGGGGCGAATATATCCCTGACGGCAGCGATGAAGATACTATTAACCTAAACGCTGAATTTACCGAACTGACCGGCATAAAGGTGAACTACACAACATATGCAACAAACGAGGAGCTATACGCAAAATTAAAAGGTGGCAGCGCGTCATATGACATAATCGTTCCGTCTGATTATATGATTTCGCGAATGATTAAGGAGGATATGCTGGAACCTCTCAATATGAAAAACATTCCGAATTTTGAGAATATAATGGAACGCTTCCGCAACCCGGAATATGATCCCTCCTCGCGTTACAGTGTGCCATACACCTGGGGAACGATAGGCCTTATCTACGATAACACTGTTTTTGACGAGGCGGATAAAATCGGCTGGGAGACGCTGTGGGATGAAAAATACGCGGGTAATATTTTAATGTTTGACAATCCGCGCGACGCCTTTGCGATTGCGGAGCTGGTACTCGGCTACGACCTTAATACCGAGGATCCGGACGAGCTGCGTAAATCTGCCGAGCTTTTGACGGAGCAGAAAAAAAATGTTCAGGCGTATGTAATGGATGAAATCTTCGATAAAATGGGCGCCGGCGAGGCGGTAATCGCGCCGTATTACGCAGGTGACGGCGTAATGCTTATGGATGAATATGACCATCTCGGCTTCACCATACCCGAAAAAGGCACGAATTTGTTTATTGACGCAGTCTGCATACCTAAGGGCAGCAAAAATAAGGAAGCGGCGGAAATGTATATAAACTTCCTCTGCGAGCCTGACATAGCGTATGCCGTTGCGGACTTTATCGGCTACTCAACACCGAATAACGCAGCCTATGAGCTTGTGGATGAAGAGGTGAAGGGGGACGGAATTTCGTACCCCGATGAGCAATATATAGCCGAAAAAACAACAATTTACCGTAATCTT
>JAFQYK010000233.1 GCA_017406485.1 Clostridia bacterium | reverse complement strand
TTTCAATGAAGAACAGTGTAAGTGTACGATTTTGTGACCGGGGCTCAATTTTCGTCCCAAAGAAACAGCTTCGCATATTCCGCGGACGCGCTGGCACAGTGGGTAGTGAAAGTATAATCGGTATCCGATGTTATATCTACTCCGGAAAGACCAAGCAGCCTGCCGTCTTCCGCCGTCTATACTCCGCAGTAACGCTGTCGCGCTTGAAAAATACCCTCCGGCTCCGCCTACATAAACAACAGAGGTCGAATTCGGGTCAACAGCTACCGATTTTATTCTGTTTTTCATTTGCAGTCATCTATACATATTAAATTTACTATATACTATGTATATTTGTCAAGCGGCTTCTGTCAGTCAGTACAGGAAAATCTGTAATAAATCAGTAAGCATTCACACTTGTCACGAGAAAATGACTAAATTTAAGACAATCAACCGGAAGCAGATGCACAAGGATGCGGCGGAATTATTAAAGCGGCATAGGTTAACGTCCTTGACACAATTTGCCGAATGGGATATACTGATACTGTAAACGAACGAAAAAAGTCTTACCGTTAAGGCGCGGGACAGACAGAAAATGGTGATGAAAATGGACAAGGTATATGAGCTTATGAAGGAACCTCTTGTGAGGTATATAGAAGATTATCCATCGTGGGATATGCAGGCGCAGCACTACCATAACACGACCGAGATATATCTTCTCACCGGAGGTGACAGGGTGGTGACGGTAAACGATACAACGGCTGTCATTAAAGCAGGCGATCTGCTCATAATAAAGCCATACTTTATGCATTCCACCTGCAAAGGAAAGTCGGACAATATTTCAAGATGCATTATAAGCGTATCAGAGGAAATGTTCAGCGACTTTCTCAAGGAGGAGGAAATCCGCAGATTGTTTTCGCCGCTTCAGCTTGGTATTGTGCATTTGAAGAAGGAAGATGTGACGAGACTTACGGAGCTTTGGAAATTCGCGGCTGATTATTATTTATCGCACGATATGCTGAAAATCAAACTGGCGAAATTTTATGTTATACAGATTTTAATGCTGCTTGGTGAAATGGAGCTTGATTATGACAGCGTTTTCGAGGACAGCGGCTTTGACGAGGAAACGATTGACCTTATAAGTCATATTCATCAAAACTTTCGTAATCCTGATTTCTCGCTTGACTCAATGCTCGAATATTCGCATATGGGCAAGTCAAGGCTTTACGATATTTTCAACAACAAATTCCATACAACATTTTTAAAATATCTGAATTTTCTCCGTATCAATGAGGTCAGAAAAGAGCTTGATGAAACGGACAAGCCGCTCAGCGTAATCGCGCAGGAGTGCGGCTTTGCGTCAGTGCAGACTATGACGCGAAACTTTATTTCCGAGTATTCAATGACTCCTGCCGCATACAGAAAGAAGCAGAAAATTTGATATATTTTTAATTGTAAATACGGACCGGATAATATTTACACTCCCCAAAACTGTGGTATACTAATCAAAGTTTTAGAAAAGGGGAGAAGAGAAAATGAAAAAATTATCCGGTCTTATTTTGTCCGCAGTAATGCTTATATCGTCCCTTGGACACTTTGGCGTATACGCGGAGAATGAGAACCTAAAAACCTTTAATGAGGTGCTTTACACAAGTGCCCAAGCCGCAGAGGAGAATAAGGGCTGGACGTCCGAAGCGTCAAAAGGCGCGAGTGTCACATCGGACGAGGAAGGCAGTGTCGTAATTCAGCCAAACGGTACAGGAGAACGTTACGCGGTTTTGGACATTGCAGATACGACTTCGGATATAGTCAGCGTCAGCTTCAATGTGAACGCCAAGCTCATAAGCGGCGGAACATCGTTTTTCGCGCTAGCGGACAGCAGCAAGAACAATGTGCTTGATATAACCGTTGACGGTAATGGCGAGGAGCCTGTTTTTACAGCTACCGCAAACGGAACGGCTATCAGCATAACCGATGAAGGCGCCGGAATGTGCGATATAACAGTTGAGGCGAGTGCAATACTGAATTTTACGACCCACAAGGCGCAGCTTACAATAGGCGATAGCAGTTATGAGCTTGATATGCCGGAGGAGAGCAGCAACGTTGGATATGCGCGTGTCAAAATGCAAAGAGATGACAGAGCGTATTCCTCAATTACCATAAATGAACTTACAGTCACTGATATAAACGGTCCGCAGATTATTACTTCGGCAGACTGCGTTAAAAATGATGATGGTACATATACCGTAACAGTTCCCGAGGAGGAGCAGCTTACGGTTGCGGAGCTTGTAAACTATGACTATGACGCAAACGCGCCGCAGTATGACGTTTTGCAGAATGTTACCGTTTCTGACGTAAACGCGGAAGTGGAATTTCTGCCGTATTATAATGCGGTTGTTATAAAGGGTATAGAGGAAACAGCGGACGGCGGCAGCTTTACGGTTCATATTGAGAGCCGTGATGATGTTGCGGAGGTCACCTTTAATGTTGTTATCACAGAAACTCAGATGAGCGCGCTTCCCGCTGAGGAGGAGCTTACACCTATCTCATCACCGCCCACCTTCCTTGACATTGATTTTGAGGATGAAAGCGATAACAACTACCGTCTTATGGACGAGTACGGCAGACTCGGAAACCCGGCTTCCGACTGGACAAAAGTAGAGAATACCGCGGACGGTCTGCGATTCAGAGATACACTTGCCGAAAATCCCGACTACAGCGGCATTTACGGAAACGCAATGTATGCCTGGCTCACGCCGGTAAACGGAACACAGACCGGTAACGGCTACCGCGGCTCGCGCTTAGCGCTTGACAATGAGCTTGTGCAGCGCACCGATAAGATAAATGTATCATACGATTTCGGCTTCTATAATATTGTAAACACAGACCCCGGTGACAACAACGCGCCGGTCGGTATGCCGCAGGTAATCAGTATGACGAGCGAGGCAACGGAGAGCGCAAGCATACCGTATGAATTTAACGAGATAAGCTACCGTGAAATAGACGCTGACGCAAATGTGCCGGCGAGTATAAGCAAGCATCTTCTGACCTTTGTAACAGGAAGAACGAAGCGCAGCGGTGACGGTACGTATAAACTTGATATGACAAACACGCTCGGTTATTTTGAGCCGAGATACGCTGATGAGGACTCCGCCGGCAGATACAAGAAGCTTGAAGGCTTTACGCTTACGGAAAACGCATACAACTTCTTCCACGTTGACGCGAATATAGATTTCCATAACAGCGTAATAGAATTTACAATAACAAATACGCAGGATGCCAACCAAAGAGCGACAATAAAAACAACAATTCCGAAGCACGCCTCCTGGAACGGCTTTATCGTATCCTCGCAGAAGTGGGA
>JAFQYK010000022.1 GCA_017406485.1 Clostridia bacterium | reverse complement strand
GTTGAAAAGGGCGAAAAAGCAAATCTTACATTTGAAAGCACAAAAGACGGCTGGGAATTTGTAGGCTGGAACACGGACAAGGACGCGCGCGAGGCGCTTACGGAATACACGGTAAATGACAATGTAACTCTGTATGCGATATTTAAAAAGGACGTTACGGCGTCATTCTATTCAGGTGAAAATCTGCAGGCGTTAAATCCCGTAAATGAATCGGCCACGCTTTGGAACAGTGACAAAACAGCAACAGTCACCGCGCCGTCAGACGCGGCGGCGATACCGGGCTGGACATTTGACGGCTACCGCGCCGACAAGCACGCGGTTCAGGCAGATTACAAAGGAAACTCGCAAATACAAATTTCGAAGAACACAGACTTTTACGCGGTATACAACCGTGAAATAACGGTAACAGGCACAACCGCAGCCGATACCGATACCTACACGCAGTATTCAAACACCGCCGGCGGCGTTGAGAGCATAGCATATATGCTTTCCGAGCCGGAGCAGCAGTACAAGGAGAACGAGCAGGGTGAAACAGAGCGTTTCGCAGGCTGGGAGATTGTGATAAAGGATGATAACGGTGATGCTGTTGTCACCGAACAAAAGCCGGGTACGGTTGTAAATATCGCCGAAAACACAACGGTAAGAGCGAAATACATAAAAATTCCCGAAGGCGCGACGCTGCCGAAGGTAGAAACTGTAAATTCTTCCGTAATCTCATCAACACAGGCGCTCGTTATAAAGAGCGTTGAGAATGACGACGTAACGGGAAATGACATTATAAGCGAGGGTTTTGTATACTGGAGCAAGCTCGGTGACGGCACAAAGTACACCGTAACCTCATCCAATGACTATTTCGCGCTTGAACACCTCGCGCCTTCAACGGAATATTACTACTACGCCTTTGCGGAAAATGCGGCGGGAACTTCAAAGGGATATATAAAGAGCTTCAAGACCGAGTCAGACGGTAACACACCGACCGCCCTCACAATAAATCCCGAATATGTTTCCATTAAGAAGGACGAAAAGTACCAGCTTCTCGCAACACTTCTCCCTGTCGCGGCGGAAAACAAGATACTCTGGTCGTCGAGTGACCCCTCTAAGGTAACGGTTGACGAAAACGGTATGCTCACGGCAGTTGCGGCAGGCGAGGGTATTATCATTACCGCGACAACCGAGGTCGGCAGACTTACAGCGGAGTGTATCGTGGACGTAACCGAGGATAAGACCGTAACCGAAAAGAACTTCTCCGAGTGGCATATGGCGTCGCACACATACTTTGGCGCGGAAAACGGCTTTGACTGGGATACCGCAGACGCGGACGGAGGCAATCACTCAATTGCAACTGCGTATCTTGCCCGCTGGGAAGGTGCGGTTATGGAGGAGGATGATGCTTACCCTGCATATACAAAAGGCACAAGACCCAGTAAAACAGCAGACGAGCAGTACCACATTCAAAACGTTGAGTGGCTTCCGGCGCGTGAGAAAATAACGAGCGAAGACCCGCTCAAAAATGATGATGAAATCAAGTCCGCGCTTATGGAATACGGCGCGGTGTACACACTGATGTGTATTGACTGGGATTGCTTCGACTACACCAGCACAAACTATTACTGCCCTAATGAAATAAACTATAACGGACACGCGATAACGATTGTCGGCTGGGATGATAACTATTCAAAGGAAAATTTCAAGGGCGCATATAAGCCCAGCAAGGACGGTGCGTTTATATGCAAAAATAGCTGGGGCGCTGATGCGGGAGAAAACGGCTATTTCTACATTTCCTATTATGACGCTTGTATGGGAAGGCTTGATTCCAACGCTGTCGTAACAAACGCGGAAAGTAAAACGAATTACAATACAATCTATCAGTATGACCCACTGGGCGCGATTGGTTACATCGGTTATGAAGATACCACTTACACCGCAAACGTATTCCCCGAAAACGGCAAATCGCTT
>JAFQYK010000232.1 GCA_017406485.1 Clostridia bacterium | reverse complement strand
TATCACCTGTTGTGAAATCATTTATTGATTTTACCAATGTTATATCCCCCTCATTTATTACTGTTTCTTGTGCAGAAATAAGTGTTGATGAAGAAAAGACAGGCGATGTTCGATTGATATGGTTGTACGCTTTTTTTGTTCACAAAAAATCTCCTTTCCGACCGGAGCCAATCAAGGATGAGGGCAGCGGAATTATTCAAAGGCATTGCTTATCGGTTTTAAATTGTCATCCCATACAAAGGTCTTGGCGTTATTATCTGAAAACACACCAACACGTATAATTGCCTTTCCGGGGATATGGCTTTCGCGTTCTATTTTTGTAAGCGCGTTATTATCACTGTATGCCGCCTTCAGAATAAGAGCATTTTCTATATTTGAAATAAAGCAGGTCTTGTCGTCAAGAGCCTTACCCTTAGCCGTTCCTATCACCGCCGCAACCGGAGTATAATCAACATTGACCTCCGCCGACACCGTCACTGTGAGATTATCCCTTGTGATTATAAATTCATTTCCGCCCGCAAAGCAGGGAATTGTCGCCTTACCGTTCAGCCTTGTCACACCGCTGCCGAGTGACGATATAACTGTCGCCCCCTCCACGGGATTGCCGCTTTCATCGGTGACGCTTACCACCGCCGAGGTGAGAACCTTCGCGGAGGATGCGAGGAGCATATCGTCAAACGACACTGACTGATTAAGGTCTGTTGTGCCTGTTATATCTATCCTATCTATTTTGGAAACGGCTGTATCGAGCGTCTTTTTATTTATCTCGCCGGTCTGTGTGTTCTTAACAAGTTGCGTTGTCGTGTCACCGTTAACAATAATATAGTAGTCGTACCACACGCCCTTCTCAATTCCGCTTGTACCGACCTTCAAATCCACAACGCTGCTGCCGCCTCCCTTTATGGAAGCTGTTATGTCGGTAGCTTTTGCATCAAACATAATCGAGGTTTTAAACATATATTCACCTGACTTGCTCATTGCCGGAGCCGCGAGAGTTATATACGCATTTCTGTCCGCGTTGTTATACTTACCCGCCTGAGCGCGAAGTACGCCGTTTGACATCACAAAGCCACTGTAATTGTCGCCGCCGCCTGTACGGTTGCCGACGTTTAATGTTATGCCTGCCGCGTCAAGCGTCTGCGTCTGCGCCTCCTTGCCCTGAAGCATGGACAGCGAGCCGTCAAAGCCCGATTTTATGTACTGATTGTACTCCGCCTCGGGGAATACAACGGTTATATTCGCCGTTTCCTCAATCCCGCCGCAGGAGGCTTTTATAGTGAAACTCGTCACATCATTGTTCACCGTGTACATAAGGCGGTTTCCGTCCGCCGTGTATTCGATGCCGTCCGTCACCGCAAAGTCTACATCCTCATACATTACAGCGCCGTTTTGGTCATACACATTTGCGGTAATAATTCCTCTCTGACCGCCGGAAAATCTGTCTGACATTATGCGCGTGTCGCCCGAAAAACCGATTGATGCGGGTTCACTTGTGTAATCATTGTCTATAACCGTTACCGTCATTGTATCACTTATGCCGCCGGTCGTGACTGTTATCCTTGCCGTACCTTCATTTACTGCGGTTATAAGCCCGCTTTCATCTACTGACACAATCTGAGGGTCAAGTGATTTCAGTTCTACGGTTGATGAAGCGGGACTATGGTATAATCCGCAATTGCATATCCACCCTTTTTAACCTTAATGCCGCTCTGCTTAAAGCTTATTGACTGCGTGCTTGTCTCAGCCTCGTCAAGCCTTACATTTACTGTTTCAACACCCTTTAAAAGTGAAACATTTGCGGTTTTTACATTGTAGCCGTTCGCACTTATCTGAGCCGTGTACTGACCGCTTTCGGCTGAGATTTTCGCCTCGCCGTTTGAGTCCGTTGTCGCGTACACGCCCGACATTGTCACCTCGGCTCCTTCAATGGGACAGTCATAGCTGTCGGTCACGACAAATTTCGCCGAAGCAAGCTCCGGTGTGTAAACCTGAATATTATCCATGTATGCGTCCGCGTATTTATTGTCATAACCGTGATTACCCCAACCGCCGGGAAGGTCAGAGGTTATAAGTCCGTTCGGGTCGCGGGTAAATTCAATATGATTTACACCGTAGGTATCCTCATCATATTTTCCTAAATCCTTAGTGCTTATTATACTGTTGCCCTTTGAGATAGTCCGTATAATATTCTTATTGGCGTCATACTGATATGTGTATGTGTACCATGTGTCAACCTCTAAATCAGCGGTATACTCCACACTGTCGATGTTCCTTGTTCCGTTTGTGAGAGTGAGGAGCAGAGTTCCGTGATTTGTCGGATACATTATATCAAACTTCAGTGTATATTCACTTACCGTATTAAGATCGATTTTATCATTGATTTCAAGCCACGAGTTTCTTCCGCCCGTCGAAAATTCTCCCGCAACAGGGATAAGATATGTGTTAAGTCCTTCAGCGCCTACGCGTATTCCTGTTGTAGCATCCGGCCATGCGTCGTTCCTCGGATTTGACGCGTAGGTGATACCGTCTATGGACACCTTCTGCACATCGGGCTGCGACTGCGTTACTATAAAATTACTGATATAATCCTTATACTTCGCGTCCTCATAATCAACATCAGCCATATAGCTGAAATCTATACTTATTGCAGCATACGGTATATTGTTTGCCTCGCAATAGCTCTGCGCGGTTGAACCCTCATAGCCGTGTACCGTTGTATTTTCATTAAACACATTGCTTCCGTAGGTCAGATCATCGGCATATATGTAGATATTTGCAATATCGGCTGTTTTAAGAGCGTTATCCGCAAAGCCCTTGACTGCTTTTCCGTCAATCTTTTCTGGTACGATTATAATGTCCTCTCCCACATCTCTGTAGCCTGTGATAAGTCCATCATCGTTTATGGCAAAGCCGCTTTTTACGGTTACGGTGAAGGTTGTGTCCACGCCGCCGTAGGAAACCGTTACCTCCTGCTCGCCCGCCGCGTTTGCGTCAAAGCCCGAAACGAGATAGTCGGTCGTTTCAACCTCTTTGTCATTTTCATATACAATCGCAACCCTTAGTCCGGCTGTGTCAAGGAAATCGCCAATACCGTACTCTGTTTTGTTAGGTTCACCAAGTATTCTAAGCTCCTTGATGTCGCCGCTGAATGATGTCTCGCCAAGGTAAAAACCGATATGCGGCGGCTGGTTGTAGCCCGTCTGCTCATTTGCCACTCCGCTGCGGTAAACGCTGTCGTGCATGAGCGTCATCATTTTATACTCTGTCGGTATGTCTGATACATATACTCTCAAAGCGTCCTGCGAGGTTTTTGTCATGATAATTTCCTCGCGCCAGTCGCCTAAAATATCAGCCTGCAAGCATGGGTTTGCCTTTGTGCCGTTGTTTGAAATACAGTCCTCGGTTGAGAAAATTCCCGCCATGGATTTGCCGTCCCATGAGGTTACGTTAAGCCCTCTGCCGTTCTGCCCGTCCATAAGCTCGTCATACAAATCGCCGTCCCAGAAAATGCGGAAGTTTGACGATGCTCCTGTAATATTGATAGCCTCAAAAATATCATTACCGAGCGCCTTATAGGAGCCTGCGCCCCAGAACTGATAATAGCCGCCCGCACCGACATTTGCCATCATACCTCTTCCCGTGTCGCCCGACGCACCGCGGTGGAACATAACATCGCCGGTAGCCGCGTCAATTACGGACATACCGTAATCAAGCGGAGTTGAGGTGAATTTGTTTGTGCCGCCATCCTCATGAACGGTGAAAAACTCGTAACCATCGTGCATCGGATCGTAGTCGCCTATATGCAGCGCGTCGCCATGCTCAAGGAAGGTGCACCATTCAACTGTCAGCTTATCATTATTAAAGCCATAGCAAATTGCACCCGTCAGAACCTCGTCCTTGCCGTCGCCGTCAACATCCGCAACGGTACAGTTATGATTGCCCTCGCCTGCATACTTCGAGTTTGACGCCGCGTAGCCGTCAACACCCTTATATGCGCCGTCTGATTTATAGCTTGACGAGGAGGCTTTTCCAGTATAATTGTTTACATCATATGTATCGAAGCTATGGCTGCAGCTAAGTCTTTCGCCGTCAAAGGAAATCGCGCACGCCGCCTGACGCTCGCTGCCCTCACTCATGTAGTAGCCGCGCATATACACGGCATAGGGTTTCTCGCCGTCCATGTATGCGACAGCCGCCGTGAAGCGGTCAAGCCGGTTTCCGTAGCTGTCGCCCCACACCTCTGCTGCAAGACGCTGGTTTGGGTAGTAAATTGTGTCAACTGCCTCGCCTGTGTCACCGTCAAATATCGTAAAATATTCATCGCCTGTGAGTATGTAGCCGCCGCTGTTTCGATAGTCGGCATCATTGTCGCAGTTCTTTATATCTTCATCAAGGCTTACCTCGCTTACATAATCTCCGTTTGCATCCTTAGAACCGGGCGCGGTTTTGCAGGTCAGCTCCGCCTTGCCGTCAC
>JAFQYK010000231.1 GCA_017406485.1 Clostridia bacterium | reverse complement strand
GGCTCACTTCAAGGTATCGGCAAGGTGTTTGTTCCGGCAATAAGCCTGCTGTTTGGCTGTATTGCGAAAATAATATTGAATATTCTTCTTATAAGAATACCCGCTGTAAACATATACGGCGCGGCTATAAGTTCAATCGCCTGCCAGTTTATCTCCTGCGCAATATGCTTTATGGTTTTGAGGAAAAGATGCAGGCTCAAAATTGAACCGGTCAGATTTATCGTAAAACCGGTTATAGCAGGCGGTGTAATGGGAGCTGTTGCAATTGGCGTTTATAAACTTGTGACACTTGTTTTAAAAACCGGATTTATCGGAAATCTTGTTGCAACACTCTTGGCTGTAGCTATTGCCGCAGTTGTGTATTTCGTACTTGTATTTGTATTAAAGATACTTTCCGAGGATGAGGTTAAACAGCTTCCGGCAGGTAATAAGGTATATTCGCTGCTTACAAGATTCGGACTATACAAATAATTTCATCAGAACCGCTTCGGCGGTTCTTTTTCGTTGTAATATTATTACAGTTCAATAACATTTATAGAAATCAGCTTGTATTTGTGTTATACTGTGAAATGAAAATTTATGTATTAAACGCGAAAGGCGAGAAAATATGGCAACAAAAAAGAAGCCTGTCCGCAAAAAGACGGCAAATACACAAAAAAAACAAAATAAACGCACAAAAAACTCGAAAATGACAGTGCCCACATATATAATCTCTATGATTATTATCACACTGCTTATATCTATATTTATGTATGTCGATACCGGCGACGGCGGAATTATTAACCACTTTATACGTACAATCTTCTGCGGATTGTTCGGAATATGCGGCTATTTTATCCCACTGCTGCTTATCGGTATGACTGCTTACCTTGTAAAAACAAAGGATATTCACAAGTTTTGGATTAAACTGGGTCTTGCGTTTTTAGCTCTTGTAAATATAAGCGCAATTACCAATTTAGCTACGCCCGAAACCTCTATATCCCCCACTCTGGCTTATGTTGACGGCGCTGAAAGCACAATCGGCGGCGGTTTCTTTGGCGCTTGTGTATCGATATTTTTAGAACGTATGGTTCAGACTATCGCGGCGTATATAATACTTTTTATCACGCTTATTATACTCGCAAGCGTAATAAGTAACGTTAATATTATCAAACTCGCGATTGGCTGGGTCAAGAACGCGCTCAACGAGGCCCGCGTCAAGTACGATGATTACAAAGAGGAACGCGAGTATTACGCTGATGATATTTACGAGGAGGACAATAAGAAAAGCAACATCCTTGACGCCGCCATTTCAATGAAAAAAGAGACTAAAAAAGAAACCAACAAACAAAAGAAACCTATAAATGAGCCTGTAAAGAAGATTGATGCCAAAAAAGAAGATACCGCCAGCACCTACTCGGACGGCATAGATGATATATTCTCAAAAATGGAACGTGAGGACAAAAAAGCCGCGCAGCCCGCTCCGCAGGACGAAAAAACATCTGAATCTGCCGCAGCGGACATAGCGGACGAGAGCGGACAAAAG
>JAFQYK010000230.1 GCA_017406485.1 Clostridia bacterium | reverse complement strand
TGATATTTACGGCGCGCTGTCGGAGTACATAGGCACTTGCGTATCAGAGGATGCGGTAACGCTTTTGGATATCAACAATTCCGTACCAAAGGATATGTATGAAGCGGACATTAAGGACAAGTTTGACTACACCCACCACGATACATTTATGGGCTTCCACTGCGGAAACACCTGTTCTACGAAATTGGCGGCATGCTCAATGAAGTATCAGAAAATCATGGCGCGTTCGCTTCCTCAGGAAGTTACAAACGGCACGCTGGAGGGCGATATTGCGCCCGGTGATATTACCTTCTTCCGCCTGCAGTCAACTGCTGACAGTAAGCTTCGCGGCTACATTGCAAACGGCGAGGTACTTCCTGTTGCGACGCGCTCGTTTGGTTCAATCGGTGTGTTTGCAATACCTGAAATGGGACGCTTCTATCGTCATGTGCTGATTGAAAAGAACTTCCCGCACCACGGCGCTGTTGCGTTTGGTCATCACGGTAAGACACTTTATGAGGTATTTAAGTATATTGGCGTACCCGTAGAGGAAATCGGCTATAATCAGCCTAAAGGCGTAAGATACGAAACCGAGAACCCTTGGAGATAAAACTATGAGTTATTATATCGGAATAGATTTAGGCACATCGGCGGTTAAAATGCTGATGACAGACGAAAACGGCGAAATAATAAAAAGTGTTTCAAAGGAATATCCGCTTTACTTTCCGCACGAGGGATGGTCGGAGCAGAAACCCGAGGATTGGTGGAGTGCGGTCAAAGAGGGCTTAAAAGAGCTTACAGACGGCAGCGACAAATCTCTTGCTAAGGGCATATCCTTCGGCGGACAAATGCACGGGCTTGTTATCCTCGACGAAAATGACAATGTAATTCGTCCCGCAATCCTTTGGAATGACGGACGCACACAAAGCGAGGTCGATTATCTTAACAATGAAATAGGCAAACATAAGCTGTCCGAGTACACAGCCAATATCGCATTCGCAGGCTTTACCGCCCCAAAGATTTTGTGGCTTAAAAAGAATGAACCTGAGAATTTCAAGCGTATTAAAAAGATAATGCTTCCCAAGGACTACATCGCATATATGCTTACGGGCGTGCACTCAACCGATTATTCTGACGCGTCGGGTATGTTATTGCTTGATGTAAAGAATAAAAAGTGGTCACAGGAAATGCTTGATATTTGCGGTGTTGATGAGAGCGTAATGCCAAAGCTATTTGAAAGCTATGAGGTGACGGGGACACTAAAGTCTGAACTTGCTGAAGAACTTGGACTGAATGGGGACACTAAAGTTATTGCGGGCGCGGGTGACAACGCAGCCGCCGCAATCGGTACGGGGACAGTAAAACACGGTCAGTGTAATATCTCCCTCGGCACATCGGGTACTGTCTTTATCTCGCAGGACACATTTTCGGTTGATGATAACAACGCGCTCCATTCCTTTGCGCACGCTAACGGTAAGTACCATCTTATGGGCTGTATGCTATCTGCCGCGTCGTGCAATAAGTGGTGGCTTGAGGAAATTCTGAAAACCAATGATTACATAGGCAGCCAAAAGGATATTAAGGAGCTTGGTGAAAACAATGTTTTCTTTCTGCCGTACCTGATGGGTGAACGGTCGCCGCATAATGACCCAAATGTACGCGGCGCGTTTATCGGTATGAGCATGGACACAACGCAGTCGGATATGACACAGGCGGTATTGGAGGGCGTTGCGTTCGGACTTCGTGACAGTGTAGAGGTCGCGCGTTCACTCGGTATGGAGATAACACGCTCCACAATCTGCGGAGGCGGCGCAAAAAGCCCTCTGTGGCGCAATATCGTTGCGAATGTGATGAATATGGAAATCGTAACACTCAAAAAAGAGGAGGGCCCCGCAATGGGTGGCGCCATCCTTGCCATGGTAGGCTGCGGTGAATACTCTGATGTGTACGAGGCAGCGGAAAAACTGGTGAAATACGATAGAGTATATTCACCCGACCCAGAACTTGTGGGAAAGTATGAAATCAAATATAAGGAGTTTAATCATCTTTATCCGACTGTTAAGGATTTATTTAATTAAGTAAAGAGGCTTTGTGACAGAAATATA
>JAFQYK010000229.1 GCA_017406485.1 Clostridia bacterium | reverse complement strand
TACTATAAGTTCAACGCGTCAAAATCACAGGTAACAGCCCCATATTCGGAGAATATAATAATAAGGCTCGAATATAACCTCACAGAGCAGTATAACTATTACGAGGATTTTGAAAGCTACGAATTTTCTTCCGATAATTGGCATGTTCAGTCATCAAGCGTACCAAATCCGACATTTGAAACGGATAAAACAAAATATTTAAAGCATACGACACTCTCATCCACAACGGGCGGATATATGACGTTTGACGAGGTAAACACAACAAATAAGAAGGCTCATATAACAGCCGATGTGAAGTTCACCGAACCGACAGGCTCATCAAAGGGCAACAGCCAGTTTGCGATAAGCAACACAAATCCGTCATTTTCGAGCAATAATATAACGTACGGTATTAAGTCCGATTCCTCGGGACATGTAATTGTATTTGAGTATAACGGCGGCAGTACCTTCTATGTAAACGGCGAGGCTGCAAATATGGACTTTATAGGCGATTGGATTCATATAGAGGCTGACGCGGATTTCGGACAGAAGACAATTAAAATCACCTTGACGAATGAAGCGGGATTATCGGCGGAATTTGACACAAGCTTTTTCAGCTCGTCACTTGCGGGTAACGTTGGTTCATTCTATGTGCGCTCCGCAGGTTCATCGGGCAGCGTGAGTGTGGATAATCTTTCACTAAAAATTACAGGTACTGCAGAGCCGGCAATAGTCAGTGTGCTTAACAATAAATCTGTTTACGCGTTTGGCGACAGTATTGTGTATGGCCACAACGCACCGACGCAGTCATTTATGCAGCTTATTGCGAACGACTACGGTATGAACCTTAGTATGATGGCTAAAAACGGCGCGACGGTAATAGACAGCAGTAATGATATTTTAGCGCAGGTAAACGGCGCACCGTCCGAGGCACCCGACTTTGTGGTATTCGATGGCTATACGAACGACGCTTATTTAAGCGCAGCGGACGACAGCTTTAATACAAGCGGAAAGACTGATGTGCGTACCGTTATGGGAACGGCGCAGGGAAAGAATGCGACAACCTTTAATGACGCCACCTTCTGCGGTGCGTTTGAGCATATTCTATATACTATGAAGCAAAAATGGCCTGATACGCCGATTGTGTTTGTAACCATACATAAATCAGGCGGCAGAACAATGGAGGCTCAGACGCTTCTTCGCACAAAGGCTATGGAAATATGCGATGAGTGGGGCGTGTCTGTTGTCGATATGTTCACCTACGAGGCGGAGGACGGAACAATACTCGACACCACAGACGCCGAGCAGATGAAGGCGTATATCATAAACGGCGCAGGCTCCCATCCGAATGTAGCCGCGTGTCAGAAGTATTATATTCCCGCAGTTGTGGAGGGACTTACAGCAGCCGCAAACGGAGACGACCCAGAACCGACAGACACACCCACACCGCAGGAAACGCAGCAGCCACAGGAAACAGAGCAACCTACTGAGCCTGTGGGTGAGTACGACAATACTGCCGGTCATTGGAAGTTTGACTTTGGCGCAGAAGCGGAAAACGGATACTATGGTGTGAGCCATGACAGGAGCTATACCGATAGCCTTGATTACGGCTTTGTAGGTGTTAAAGAAGACGACTATAAGCTGTCAGCGGGACAGTATATGGACTCGTTCCGTACCGTCAAGGGACAGAGCATAACACTTGCAAACGGCACGCGCACAGGCGATACGCCCGATAACGACTTTGTGGCGCTCACTGATGAACAATATCCGCTTCGTTTTGCGATGGCAGCTGAAAATGGCGGTTATTACAATGTAAAGGTAAGACTTGTCAACGCGAGCGACAGCGAAACGGCGACCGTATCGTTGTTTGCCGAGAAGCGTCATCAGCTTCTTACAAACAAGGAAATCCCGGCGGGTGAATATATTGACTATGAATTTAATGCCGATGTTGAAACCTACTACTGGAAAGCACTCAACGGTCAATTCAAGGATGATACTCTGAGCATAGAGCTTGTCGGTAAAAATGCGGCAATTTCTACGATAGAGGTTACAAAGCTTGAGGATAAGGGTACAACCTTATGGGTGCTTGGTGACTCGACAGGCTGCGACCAGCCATCAAACTACCCGTACTACATATTAAATCCATACGCGGGCGTTGGTCAGGCATTATCCAAATATTTACCAAAGACAATTGCAGTATCCAATCAGGGTGACGGCGGTATTGCGTCGGGCGACGCGAACCATTACAGCGTTATAAAGTCGCAGATAAAGCAGGGCGATTATCTCTATGTGGAATTTGGACATAACGAAAGCAGTACGGCAAAATATAAGGAAAATCTTGAAACATATTATAGCGATTGCCATGCGAAGGGCGCAAAACTCATAATTGTTGGTCCTATTGACCGCTGTCAGGATAAGCAGTTTGACGCATCTACGGGCAAGTGGTCGTCAACGCTTAACGGGTATTCCGACACAGGCAAGGCTTTTGTGCAGGAAAAGATAGCCGCGGGCGCGACGGATATAGCGTTCGTTGACCTTAACGCGTCATGGATAGAATTTTTAAATGCAACAACGGCGAATGTAAAGGAAATGCGCTCCGCAGATGTATATGAAAAGGACAGCGTTTATTATTACTATAAGTATAAGGCAAGTGGAATTGATGTGAGCCATATAAATGACGCGGGCGCGGACAACGCGGCGTATATATTCTTTACAAATGCAAAAGCGGCGGTTACAGCAGGTGCTTCCGCGGCGGAGGGCAGCTACGAAAAGGTAAATGCCGATGTACTTAGCGGACTTGTAACGGGTATGAGAGAAGAAACTCCATTTGCCATAAATGAGGAAATAGTGACAGCAGGCAAGGTTCCAAACAGCCTATACCCGACAATCCCGACTGAAAGCTATGACGGCTATGAAGCGGAAATCACAAACGCCGAATTTAACGACAGTGGTTTACTTACAAGCGTTACCGCCAAGGTGGAGCATTATGACGGATTTGAAAAGAAGGGTATTCCATACGCTGTTGCAATAGCGGAAATATATAATGCTGATAATACGCTTAAAGGCACATATCAGTCAACGGCGGCTACCAAATATGACGCTACAAACGGAAACGGAACCTTTACGCTGAAATTTGACAATGCGGAGGCTATACTGCCCGAAGGCGGCACATATAAAATATGGCTTCAGGGCTTTACAAGCGACAACACTGTTATGGAAGGAACCGATAATCAGGTTTCCGACTACTTCACTCCCGCAAGTCTTTCGGAGGTGTATCTTATAGGCGACAAGGAGGATATCAAAACTCCCGATACATTCCTATATTATGGCGTTAAGGAAGGCTCTGATTTGAATGCGAATAACGGCTGGTATCTTGTCGGCAGCTCAACAAGATCGGCAAAGCTACAATCTGAAACCGTAGACAATGAGAAGATTGGCTATGCCGAACTGAAAAAAGAAGGCACAAGCGGCTCGTGGTATTTGTATCGTGCCTTTGACAATAAATACGGAACGGGCAAGCTTATACTTGAAACCGATTTGTATTACGAAAGCGGATATATGAAGTTCCTGCTCTCAAACAAGACCTCCGAACCTAACAATACAAATGCAAGCAAGGGTATAAATCAGCGTATCGACGCATTTTATATTGGTAATGACGGAAAAATCTATGACGGC
>JAFQYK010000228.1 GCA_017406485.1 Clostridia bacterium | reverse complement strand
GTTGAGGAAATAAACGCTTCGGGCGCGGATATGCTGTTTGTGTGCCTCGGCGCACCTAAGCAGGAGCAGTGGATTGACCGCAACCGCGACGCGCTTACAAGCGTGCGCGTGGCTATGGGTATAGGCGGCAGCCTTGATGTATTCGCAGGAACAGTGCAGCGCGCGCCGGAGATTTTCTGCAAGACGGGTATGGAATGGTTTTACCGTCTTTGCAAGGAGCCTTGGAGAGCAAAGAGAATGGCCGATTTGCCCAAGTTCGCGGCAACGGTTATAGCAAAGGGAAAAAATTATAAACAGGATTGAGAAAATGGGAATTTTAATTGCAATAGACGGTGTTGACGCGAGCGGCAAGCAGACGCAGACGGAGCTTTTGGCTGCGCGTCTTAAAGAGGAAGGAAAGAATATTGAGCAAGTATCCTTCCCCGCTTATGACAACCCCTCGTCAACACTTGTGAAAATGTACTTAAACGGTGATTTCGGTTCGCATCCGTCCGACGTTAATGCTTATGCGACATCAGTGTTGTTTGCATCGGACAGGTTTGCGACATTTCGTACCAAGTGGGGCAAGGACTATGCTGAAGGCAAAATTATTATTGCCGACCGTTATGTTTCCTCTAACCTTATACACCAGGCAAGCAAAATCGATGATTTGACAGAAAAGGACAAGTTTCTTACGTGGCTTGACGACCTGGAGCATAACGTGTTTGGTTTACCCCGCCCCGACATAACGATTTTCCTTGATATGCCGCCCGAATACGGCGCACGTCTTATGGCGGACAGATTAAATAAGTCCACAGGCGGCGAGCAAAAGGACATACACGAGAGTGACAGAGATTATCTTGAAAAGAGCTATAAAAATGCCGTATATGTTGCCGAAAACTTCGGCTGGCAGCGTATAAGCTGCGTTGAGGACGGCAAGATAAGGGCTATTGAAGATATTCACAACGATATTTACAACATAGTTAAGGAGCTGATTGCGTGAAAAAGTTTTTTATAATTCTGTCAGCATTGCTGCTTCTTACCGGAGCAAGCGCGTTGGCAGACGGAAATCCGGAAATTTATCTTGATGGCGAGAAGCTGTACACCGAGTCTGAACCAGTCAATATTGACGAGCGCGTGCTTGTACCTATGCGCGCGGTTTTTGAGGCGCTGGGCGCGGATGTGACGTGGGACGGCGACGCACAGACGGTCTGGGCATCGCGTGAGGGTGAGTTTATTTGTCTTGAACTCTCAAGCGGCACAATGAGTACCGGCGTACACAACTCGGACGGTCAGCCGTATTGGGTTTCAACGGAGAAGCTCGACGTGCCGGCAAGGCTTATAGGTGATTATACATACGTTCCCGTACGCGCTATTTCCGAAACATTGAGCGCTTGTGTTTCGTGGGACGGTGATAATAACCGCGTAGTGATTGACAGCCGCAAGGACGTTCCCGGTATTATCTACTACGCGTCAGATTCGGATTTCCAATACCTTTATTGCGTAGGTAAAAACGGTCTGGGCAGACGTATGATTTCAAAAAGACAGGTTAAATCTCTTGAAATGTATGACGGGTACGTTTACTATGTTGATAAGAACAACGGCTACCTCTACCGCGCCGATTATATTAACGGCGAGGAGCTTCTTTTAGACAGAACGGTTTACAAGGTCAAGGTTGATGACGGGTTCGTTTATTATCAGGAGCTTGACGGCGGCGGTCCGAAGAGCGGAATACTGTTCAGAATAAATGTTGAAACCAAAGAGATTGAGCAGCTTACAGACGGTCACGTCAAATATGCCGAGATGTACCGCGATTATATCTATTACAATATTGACGGTCAGAATGTTATGTACGCTCTCTTAAAGGACGGCAGCCAGCTATACACGGTTGACACGGGCGACTCTGTATTCTCAAAGCTATATCCGTTTAACTGTATTTTCTATGGCGATTATATTCTGATTGAGGACGGCGTTTGGTTCGGTAACCTTATGCGCTGCGATTTGAACGGCGAGAATATGATACCGCTTACGCGGTTAAACGCGTTTGTTGAGAAAAACCAGGAGCATAACGAGTGGATTATCTACAAGCAGCCCGACCACGGACAGGATATTTACTGCATAGGCATTGACGGCAGCGATAACCACCTCATTCACGAAAGTCCCCCTTCGTGGCTTGATATAACGCTTCTGGCGCAGTATAATGATATGGTATACTACAAGCACCCGATGCGTAACGAAGTTTACCGGGTAAACCTCGACGGCAGCAATGATATTTATGTCGGTTACGCGTATGATATACAGGTGCACGACGACAGGCTGTTCCTGAGCTGGAACGGACTTTATATGGGTAACCTTGACGGAAGCGATATGAAAAAGCTGTTCGGCAGAACATTGAAGGGATTTGCGATTATTAACGAAAACATCTACTTCAAGGATGAGCTTACGACAAGGCTCTGTATGGCTGATTACAACGGAAGAAACGGTATGATAACCGTTGACGCCTGCGGTGAGTGGGCTGAAAGCGATTATTGATAACAGGCATTAAAAAAGCGGGTTATGCCCGCTTTTTTCAGTCTTTGTTCAATCTTTGTTGGCGCTGTTTATGTAGCCTGTGAGCTTTTCTATTGTTCGTATCGGCGCGTCCTTGGCTGTCCCCCATTCCATATCCTTGTTGCGATAGTCAAACTTTAAGGTAAAGCGGTGGATGTCGTCCTGCACGCGCTCAAGCTCCTTTATTTCCTTTTCAATCATAGCGGAAAGAAATTCGTTTGCTTTGGAACC